>JBGSSC010000209.1:0-3058 GCA_041737265.1 Terrimicrobiaceae bacterium
CGTCAGCCCCCAGTCTTTTGGTGAAGCCCTCCAGATCGATCACCGGAATCTCAGCAGCTTTCATCACCCCGTCAGCAACATGGTTGTAAGTCTCAACATCCGCGGAGAAACGGAAGAATCCGAGCGAGGGATTTTTGTTGTGGATTGCGTCGCTAGAGTGCGTTGTGCGGATCCACGCCGCCGGGATTCGATGATGCTTAAGCAAAGCCGCCAGTTCCTCCAAATTGGCCCGGTAGGTGTCAATTGGAACCTGCGGAACACCCTCCGGAGTCACCCGCTTCACATCGTGCAGTCCGCAATTAAAGATCAGCAGGTCCGGCTGGAAATTTCCGGCATCCATCCTCGCTTTCAGATACTCAAGAACCCGGGTGGAATCACCTGAATTCGAACCCTTGGGAATGTTCAGGTTCTCCTGCGCCTCGCGATCGCCGCTCCGCCTCATCACTTGGAATTTCTCCCCCAGCATTACTCCGAGAAATTCGCCATACTGAACGGAAATGCTGTCTCCCACGGAATAGATCACAAGAGGGTTGGTCTTCATGGAATGGAATGTTTGAACAGGTTCGTTTCGTTTTTCGATGGTCGTTCCGGAAGGATTTTCCCCCGCGGAATTTCCCGCCCCGGCAACCATCCCAACTGCGGAAAGCGCCAGCACTCCAAGCGGATGCCGCAGTATGGAAACGTGGGGGAAACACATAAATGTAACACGTGCACATTATTTCATTTTTTGACGATGTCAATCCCGGTATCGGGAAGCAATCCCCAGCGACATTGTTTGCCGCGGAAGGAATTTCTCTTGCGCAGGGACCAGGACATGTGCACGTGATTCAACTTCTCCCATGAAGCTGGCTCCTTTTCTTTTTGTTCCGCTCTTGATGCAAGTGGCTCTTGCGGAGGTCCAGCTGCCGGCCATTTTTTCCGATCATATGGTCCTTCAGCGCAGCGACCGGGTGCCGCTGTGGGGCAGCTCCGATCCGAACGAGAGGATTGCGATTGAGATTGCCGGAGAGAGGCGGGACGTGCGGGCGGATGGAAAGGGGCGCTGGAGAACTGATTTGAATTTGAAGGCCGCAGGGCCCGGCCCGCATGAGCTTCAGGTGGAGGGGAAAAACAAACGTGTGATCACGGATGTGCTGATTGGCGAGGTCTGGCTGGCCTCCGGACAATCCAACATGGCTTTCCCGTTGGAAGCGGACGCCGATGCAAAGGCGGCAATCGCTGAAAGTGGAAACCCGCAAATCCGGATGTTTACTGTGGGGAAGGCATCGGAGGAAAATCCTTCGGACAATGTTTCCGGGGCCTGGGTTGTGAGCAGCCCGGAGACTTCGGGGAAATTTTCGGCTGTCGCTTACTACTTTGCACGAACAGTTCAGAAACAACTGGGGGTGCCCGTCGGGGTTATTCAGGCGTCCTGGGGGGGCTCGAATGCCGAAGCATGGCTGAGCGGGGAAGCGATGGCCGGCGACGCGGATCTCGATCGGGCCAACAAGAAATACCGGGACCGGTTTGGCCAGCGCAAACAGGAGTCTACAAAGTTCGCCGAAGCCATGGAAAAGTGGCTTCAGGAATCAGGGCGCGCTGACCAACCCACCCCGGAACCTGCCCGGTTCGCGGGCGACGAGGTTTCTCCCGAAGGATGGGTTTCATTCCAGGTCCCACCAGGAACTCTTCCCGGAGAAATCCCTGCGAATGGCATCATTTGGTTTCGACGGGAGGTGGAGCTTCCGGCGGACCTGCTCAAGCAGAACTTCCGTGTGGACTTCAACGACACCGGGGGTGTCGAAACGGTGTATTGGAATGGAAGTGAGGTGCAGAGAGCTTCCTATGCCGAGCATCCGGGCAAAGGTGCTCCGCGTCGTGCCTACGTGCCAATGAACAAACTTCGTCCGGGAAAAAACATTCTGGCCATCAGGGTTTTTGCTCCGGGACTCCCGGCCACGTTGCCGCGGATATCCGGGGAGTCCCTGCCGCTGGATGGCCCTTGGCAGGCAAAAAGCGAGTGGTCTCTTCCCCTTCTGGAGCCATCGACGCTGGCCTCGATTCCCCAGCCACCAGCCCAGGGCATGTCGCCCAAGGGCATGCCAGGGCACTTGTTCAACGGGATGATTCACCCGCTCATTCCTTACGCCATTGCGGGTGCCATTTGGTATCAGGGCGAGTCCAATACCAAAAGGGCCGCCCAATACCGCACAACCCTCCCGCTGCTCATCCGGGACTGGCGGGCACGATGGGGGCAAGCGGATTTTCCATTCATCATTTGCCAGCTCGCCAACCATCTGGAGAAAAAAAGTGCTCCTGAGGAAAGCACTTGGGCGGAACTTCGGGATGCGCAAGCGGAGGCGTCAAAAATCCCAAACTGTGGCCTCGCAGTGCTGATTGATCAGGGTGAGGCCAACGACATTCATCCAAGGAATAAATTGATTGCAGGGGGTCGGGTGGCAGCCATTGCCCTGGCCGGCCATTATGGAAAAGATCAGCCGTTCTCAGGGCCGGTCTATCGCTCGATGAGGGTTGAGGGAGACAAAATTCGTCTCACATTCGACCATGCCGATGGTGGCCTGGTCGCAACAAAAATTCCAGAGACGCATATTCTTAAGTCCCTCTCCAACCAGACCGCCCCCCTGAAACGGAACAGCCCCGCAAGCTCCCTTGAGGGATTTCAGATTTGCGGACAGGACGGCCAATGGCTGTGGGCCGACGCCAAAATCGAAGGTAATGAGGTTATTGTCTGGTCACCGCATGTTGCTCAACCATCCGCTGTCCGATATGCATGGGCGAATAACCCGACCTGCAATCTGTTCAATAAGGCCGGGCTGCCTGCGGGCCCGTTCCGCACAGACAACTTTCCCCTCTCAACAAAGGACGTCAAATTCTAAGCTGGATGAGTCCGGAACGCGTTACGGATAACCCCGCCGCCAACGATCAACTTCTCTATTTCACCTCTTCGAGTCTATGGGCTGACGACACCCGCTTGGTCTATATTAGCGACCGGACTGGACATCCCAACCTCTATATCAGGGATCTCACTTCCGGCTGCGACACCCGGTTGACGAATAAC
>JBGSSC010000214.1:0-3917 GCA_041737265.1 Terrimicrobiaceae bacterium
TCGGAAACACCTACCACCTGCACGTGCGCCCCGGCGAGGGGGTCATTTCACGCCTTGGAGGGCTTCACCGTTTCGCTGCCTGGGATCGGACGATCCTCACCGACAGCGGAGGGTTTCAGGTTTTCTCGCTGGCAAAACTGCGGAAGATCACCCCCGAGGGCGTGCATTTTCAGAACCATTTGGATGGAACTCCCACTTTCATCGGCCCCGATCGCTCAATGGAAATCCAACGGGATCTGGGTTCCGACATCGTGATGGCATTCGATGAATGCCCTCCCCATCCCTGCCCCAGAGACGAGGCTGCGCGCAGCCTGGAGCTCACACTCTCATGGGAAGCGCGCTCGCTGGCCTGGTGGGAGCAGAACCCGGGCGACAACCCTCCCCTCGTCTTTGGCATTGTTCAAGGCTCATCCTATGCGGATCTTCGCGAACAATCGGCCCGTGCACTGGTGCAGATGGGATTCGACGGTTATGCGATCGGCGGCGTGAGCGTCGGGGAACCCGAGGAAGAAATGATGGCTGCCGTGGAGGCATCGGAACCTTTTTTGCCGGCCGACAAGCCCCGCTATGCGATGGGGCTGGGCACTCCACCACAGATGATCGAGATGGTGGCCCGCGGGGTCGACATGTTTGACTGCGTGCTGCCGACGCGGCTTGCGCGAAATGGAACGGCCTTCACCGCAGCGGGAACGATGGCCCTGAAGAATGCGGAATATGCGGAGGATCCCCGGCCGATTGAGGAGGGTTGCGGATGCCCGGCCTGCGCTCAGTTCACCCGCGCCTATATCCGACACCTGATCAAGGCTGAGGAGATTCTCGGGTTGAGGCTCATCACTCTCCACAACCTTCATTTCTACGTGGGACTCCTCGACCGGGCTCGAAAGGAAATTCTGGCCGGCTCGTTCGCCGAATTCCGGAAAACCTTTGTCGCGGGTTATGCGAAACGGCCGGAACCCGACCCGGCCGGGCGGGACTTCAGATAAGTTTTCGGGCGGTGTAGTAGTCGCGTGCCGCTACGATCGCCGTGGCAAGAGTCGTTCTCGCCTTCCACCCGGTGGCCTCTTCCAGTGCGGAACCATCCACCACCCAACGATCTGCAAAAATTTCCCGTGCGCGGTCACGGGTAAGGCTGGGCAGTTGCTTTCGAAGGGGCGGCAGGGCATCCACGACGGCTGAAACTGCACCAAGGAGCGGGTTGGGCAAGGGCAGATTGAAGCCCCGTTTCCCCATGCTCGAAGAAACTGTCCGGAGGAGCACCCGGTCGGTAAAAATCTGTGGTGAGGCTACGTAAAGGGCGCGGCCGGCAAGGTCCTTTGCCTGATCGAGCGCAGCCCCGCATGCGTCCAAAAGGTCTTCGACCGCCACGAAACTGAACCACTTCTCGCGAAGCCCGGGTTTTGCACGCAGGGGCGATCGGGCCATTTTAAAAAGCTGGAGGGCGGCCGAATCCCTCGCGCCGAGAATCATCGGAGGACGGAGGATAGCGATCGGCGAGCTTCCGAATCCCCGGGCGATTGCACGCTCCATCCTGAGCTTGGATTCTCCGTAAAATGTGATCGGATCGTCGCCGTCCGTCTCACTGCGCGCGAGGCGGCCCTCCGGGGTGGGGCCTCCTGCGGACAGCGAAGAGAGCACCACTGCCGGCATCCCCTTGGGAACTTTCTCGAGAACCCCCAGCGTCCAATGCAGATTGGTTCGCAGGTATGCGGGGAGTGTGCGTTCGAAGAGCACGCCCGCACAGTGCCAGGCGGCGTCGGCAGGCAAAGGCGAAGGCCAGAGTGACGGGTCCGCAGGCAATGGACGGACGTGGGAAGCATCGATCCCATCGGCAGCCAACAATCGTGCGAGGCGCACGGGATCACGCACAGGTGCAAGCACAGACCATCCCCTTGCCGCCGCCCTCACGATTGCGTTCCGCCCCACAAAGCCAGTGGCTCCCGTGAGCAGCAACCTCATGGGTTTCTCGGGCGCAGAACCGACGGCACCGGCGCATTGAGGCCGAGCCAGTATTTCATCCGCGAAGCCCAGTCCGGTGTGGCAATGACCTCCAGGAGCGCGATGTTAAGAGACTCGCGAAGGGCACTGCCCTGGGGGAGCCCGATCGCAATAGGAAACTCACGGATCCTCATGGGAACCAACCGGAGTCCCTGCCCGGCCCCGTGTTGGATCGCATAGGCAAGCACGATCCGATCGGCAGCGAATGCATCGAGCTTTCCGGCCCGGATGGCAGCCAGGCCCTCTGTGACCGACTCGAACGGGACCGTGCGGATTCCCAGTGCCAGCAAATCCGCCTCGGCTTCCCCGTCGGCAAGAGTTCCCGTCCGAAACCGGGCGAAGTCTGCAGGATTTGAAATTTCGCCGCTGAGGCGGGCGGTCGCCATGCTGGAGGCGACACTTCCGGTAAAGGCTGCAATCAGCAACACCCCGCACAGCATCCATGCGAAGGCAATCAACCTGCCGGCAATTGTCTGAGGGGTTTTATCACCATACCCCACAGTCGTCATGGTCACCGCGGAAAACCAAAGCGCCGAGCCGAACCCTTCCAACCCGGGGCCCGCGAAATGGCCGGTCGCATGCCACCGTTCGGCCGCCCAGATAAGCATGCTTGCGAGAAACAATGCCACCAGAATGCCAACAAGGATGCGCACAAGGTCCCAGTTGAGGAAGTCCGCCGCAATCGTGCCCCAGTCGGGCCTCCATCTCCCGGCAGGAACCGCCACGGCAAGCGAGGAGAGGAGGTAGGGTTGCGTAAAATCGATCACACGTTCTGAGGAAGGACCCACGGCAACTTCACCAACAACCGCATCCACGGTGTGATTGCGAAGGGCCGTGAGCAGGTCATCCCCCCGGAGCGGCACGTAATGGGTCGTCGCGCCAAGACGCGCCGCACTCGCCTCCCAGAGTTCAACGCCCAGGCCGGCCCATGCGCCATTCTCCTGCAGCATGGCGTAGGGAGGCTTTTCCTGAACACCGACGCGCAGGGTTTCCGCAATACCGGTGGAAAGACACGCGGCAAAAAGAAACAACGTTGGCAACAGGCGTCCGATCATGGCCGGTGCGGACTGCCGCGGGGGGTCAACACCTTCTCAAAAATAGACCAGGTGTAGCGCTGCTCACCACCCACCAACCTGGCCGTTTCGAGGACCTCGGTGTTGTTTTCCTGAATCCAGCCGAGAGTTGCCCAATCCATCCGAACCCTCGATTCCACAAAATGTTCATACGTCATCCACCCATGCAGCCCGCGGTCCCGGCAGCTTGGCACAATCCCGTAGACGACCTGGCGGCATCCGCGCGGACGATGGACTTTGAGCAATAACAAGAGCTGGAGGGGGCGCAGGAAACGGGGAATTCGTTTGGTGGCATGAAGGAATTCATTGATATCGGGCAGAGCGAGAGCAACTCCCGCAACCTGCCCTTCGCGTTCGGCGATAAGAATCAGGGAGGGGTTGGCAATCGCCTTCATCTCCTCGGCAGCGGCCATAAAGTCCTCACTGGTCACGGGAACGAAACCCCAGTTGCGCTCCAGGGTCGAGTTGTAGACATTCCTCACAATTTCCATCTCTTCAGCGAGCCGTGTGAGGTCGATGGGACGGAGCCTCGCCTTGGTCCGCTTCGCCACCCGTTCAGCGAGCGGTTTCAAGCGGGCCGGGGGATCGAGTTTGCGCAATGGAAGGTGGAATCCATGGCTTTTGAGCACCGGGGCCAGACCACAAGCCCGCAAGAGTTTGTCGTAATAGGGAGGGTTCCATGTCAGGCCGATCGTGGGACTATACTCGAAACCTGATACCAGCAACCCGCACTCGTCGTTTATGCTCGGATTGTAAGGCCCGCGCAGAACCTCAAACCCCTTGAGGCCAAGCAATTTCGAGACTTCAGCAAACAACGCGTGGGCTGTGCGCGGTTCGTCTTCGCATTCG
>JBGSSC010000219.1:0-4078 GCA_041737265.1 Terrimicrobiaceae bacterium
TATTTTTCATCGCCTGTGAGCAGGTAAGCCAGGCCGAGGTTCTCCGTCGCTCTGCCGGAAAAGCCCAGGTATTCTTTCCAGACCTTGTTGGCAAGCGGAGTGCCGACCTCGCGGAAACCGGTCTCGGCGTCGAGGATTTCCGGCATCACGCTGCCGATCTGATAGCGACGCGGCGGCTTGGAATCCGGGACGGTCGGCCAGTTATTGCTTACCGTGACGCGTCCGCCGGGGATCTGATCGAGCCGGATCTCAAGAAACTTGTCGGCCTCGGAGATGACTTTGTCGAGGCCAAGGGCCTTGAGGAGCTTCGGATCGCCCTCCAGCAGCTTCTTCCGCAGAAACTCAACCTCGGAATCCGGCAGGATAAACTGCCGGCCCGTACCAGAGGTGAGTGGACGGGTGACCGGCATTTCAAATGTGCTGACCGCTTCAGGTGCATCCGCCGGGTGGAAAGCGATTCGGACCGTCTCGCTGAACAATTCGGGGGTTTCCGCGATCCGGGCCTTGGAGATCTTTGCCTTGACGCGGAAAACAACTTTCTCCGCGTTTTTCACCGGCACCGAAGCCGGATCAAGTGTGACTTCGAACTTCTCGTGCTTCGAGACAAGCTCCGCTTGGATTTCGGTCGGCTTGCCGCTGGTGTTGCTAACGGGAATCTCGAGCGAGTAGGTCACCGAGCCGTCGGAGGCATTGCTCCGGATCGGCCAAGTGGCCGGCAGTTCGAAAAATGGCTTAACCGTCACGGAAGAAGGCATCAGGCGGAGGTTGCGCAGCTCGATGACAGTTCCAGGCTCAACCGCCAGTGCGCCAAAAGCAAAATGCAGGGGAAGACCATCGGGATCATCCCACGGAAACCAGTTCGGCCGCGCGAGATCGACCTGACGATGGTGCCAGATGCCGACCGGCGTGGTCAGCACCGCCAGCGACCATTGGTGAACCTTGTTTTGCCGGGTGCCGGAGACATGGCCCAGAGCACTCAGGTCCATCGAGTCCAGTTGTCCGCTGACAATACGAAATTCAAATTCCAGCCGGTCAAAATAGCGCAGACGGGAAAACAATGAGTGCGCGGGTTGCATTTTCAATGATGCGCTTTCGCCTGCGGTCAAAACCCAGCGCAACACGGGGCCTTCCTTTTCATCAATCCTGCCGACCTGGCTGTTCACCGCCGTCCACATCTCCTCAACCGGGTACGAGGCAAGCTTCTCCACGGGCACCGCGGCCTGCGCCCCCAGGATCCCGGAAACCAATAGCAAAGCGGAAATATAATGAATCATGGTTGGATGCTGCCGGCGCAAAGTTTTTCTTGAACAGAGATACTGATGAGGTCCGGCTCCGCGGGGTCGGGAAACGAAGAGACCGGAGTTCTCACATAGGCACCGTCCGGGCGGACGATCCATGAATTCCCGGGGTAGTGATCCTCCCCGCTGAACCCGATCGGATTGGCCACCGCACAGGTTACCCCCATGCTTTCCGCCAAACGGCATCCGGCCTGAAAAGAATCCCCCGATTCCTTCTGCAAGGCCTTCTGCCCCTCCTCGCCAAGAACCAAGATCCTCCCGGCACAAGGATGGAGAAGGAGCGATATATCGAGCTCCTCAAACTGCTCCCGGTAGTCGTCGATCGAGCTGTCCGCGCAGATCAAAATGCCAAACCGCGTGCCTTCCCACACAAAGGCCTTGCGCGCCGGATCCAGCGCAATCACATCCGACTCGGCACATGCGGTAGCACCCTTTCGTTGCCGATCCACTCTCCCATCGGGAAAAGCCACAACGTGAGTATTGTAAAACAGGTCCTTCTCACGCTCGAAAATCCCGCAACAAACCACCAGACCATTTTCCATGGCCATCTCTCTCAGACGGTGAACGATTCTCCCCGAAATGGTCTCGGCTGTCGCCACAACCAGGGAATAGAGGTCCCGGTAGGAATATCCGTTGGCGTGGGTCTCGGGAAAAACAATGAGGTCGGAACCTTCCTCCTTGGCCCTCTCACAAAGAGTCCCTGCCAGCGCCAGATTTTCTTCAACCCGCCCGATGAGCGAAACACACTGCGCGACACTGATCCGGAATTCCTTGCTCATTATGCTTCACCTTTGACTATTTCATGCAAAAAAGCAACACATTAAAATAAGTGACATGATAGTGTTAAACTTAAGACAGGTTGAGCCGCTGATTCCTTTCTCTCGGTTTCCTGATGATCCATGGGTTTTACCCTCAATGTCCGGCAGACCCCAGAGACCCACCCATAAAATTCTGTGCAAAAAACATAAGACTTCCGGAAACAATCCAGTGCCTCACGCCTGCAACGGATGCGCATCAACCGCCAGGCTTTCAAAGGAATGGCGGATTGCGGATTCGAAAATCTCTGCATGGCGAATCCTTCTTTGTCCTGTCTCATTTTGCGCAGCAAAATTTTTCTAATCCGGCGGCGTGGGCCCCTATTTCTCAACGGGCCTCTTTGCCAACACCCCCACCCTTGGCACCTGCTCCCGCCGGATTAGGGAGGGTGATGCGGTGCCCTCCACCTGCGGCGGATTCCTCGGCCGCAAGGCAGACCAAGTGCGTCCTCCATGCGTCGCCGATGTCCTGAAGCGGGGTGTGCCCAGCCGCGCAACGACGGATAAAATCCAACCTCATGGCTGCGATATCGTGATGAAATGAATCGCCTTCTGCAGAGAGGTCCTGAACATGGTCGAAAACCACGCGGGTGCCGGTGGTGCCGTGGGGATAAGTCTCGTAGCGGTTGACCAGGATTTTTTTCCGTAGAAGATCCACGGAGAATGTGCCCCGGGAACATGTAAAAACCCATCGCATCTCGTGTCCACGCTCTATCCATTCATCGGGGCTCCCGGTTTGAGCTGAGAACGTGTGGCTGGTGAGCAGCGTCGCAGTGACACCCCCTTCGAAGAAGAGATGAGAGCAGGAATTGTCAGGGAACCTGTAGTTGCCAAGAACATTGGGCCCGGACATCGTTTGAATGGCCGACACCTCTCCAGCAACCATGCGGAACAGGTCGATGGCATGAATGGGCTCCATCAAAAAGAGTCCGCCGCTTCTTTCCGGATGGGTCCGCCATAGCCCGTTACCCTCCTCCAGCCAGCCCCCCCGATGGTGGACAAGTTCCATCCGGCGAAGCTCACCCAACCCGCCGGAGTCGATCAGACTCATCACTTTTGCGGCAAAGGGAGAAATCCTCATCTCAAAATCCACCGCAATCTGCGCCTTGCTCCGGCGGGCTGCAGCAAGCAGGCGGTCGATTTCGCCCCGGTTGATACCCATCGGCTTTTCTAAAAAAACATGGATCCCACGATCGAGGAAATCGCAGGCCATATCGCAATGGAGCCAGTTCGGGGTGGCAATCACAACCAGATCCAGGCCGGGATGCTCCATCAACTCCCGATAATCCAGGTAGGTCGCAATCTCCGGGCGTTTCTCGCGCGCCTTTCCAAGCCGCTCTGGATTGGAATCGCACCAAGCGACAGTTTCGGCGAATTCCGTCTGGTCGTTCGCCAGCCAACCGATGTGGCCGATGCGGAGTTTGTTCATCGACGGATGACCCGCATGGCTTTGGAAAAGCCGTAAAGAAGCCGGAATATTGAAACATTCATCCCTCCCACAATGCAATAATGGATGGCAATTTTCAATACACTTCCTTTATTTAATTTGTCTTATTTATGTTCACATTTTCGCATTATTTGAGCGAACCTTCTGCGCCGTTGCACTCAAACCAGCCCCCGTGAGCCCTTGAAAGTGTAAATAAAGAGATCGATTTGCACATTGACCCCCCTTATCGGAAAACGGTATTTTATGGGCCATGTCCAAGAGCACAGAACCCTCTCGCCTCGACAACCTCAAGCTCCGTCCAAGCGAACGCGTGCTGCAATATCTGCTCAAGGAATTCGATCGTGCAGAGTTGAAGGATGGGGCACGCCTGCCGAGCAATCGCGAGCTTGCACGGCGCCTGAGTGTCAGTGTGCCGACCGTTCAGAGCGTCCTTAAGGGGCTCAACCGGGATGGGCGGATTCAATCCCGTCACGGCAGCGGCACCTACCTTCTATCCCAGTCGCAGGTTACCGGCGGTC
>JBGSSC010000101.1:0-4398 GCA_041737265.1 Terrimicrobiaceae bacterium
TCCTGAACTACTACCTCATCCCAATGAGCTCCGCGGTCTGGTCCACCGACCCCCACGATGTTCTGGATTTTCCAGCGGCAACTCTCCTGCGCTTTTTCCATAACCACGGCTTTCTTGGAGTCACCACCCATCACAAATGGCTTACGGTCGCGGGTGGAGCCCGGACCTACCTTGAAAAAATCGTGAATGTCGTCGGGAAGCCACGGCTGGGAAACGGCGTAACCTCCGTCTCCACCGGGAAGGACGGGGCGATCCTTCGCTTTGCCGACGCCACCTCGGAAACTTTCGACCGGGTGGTCCTCGCGTGTCACGCCGATGAGGCCCTTGCCCTTCTTGCCGATCCGGACCCCCTTCAACGCGAGCTCCTCGGGCCGTTCCGCTATCAACGTAATGACGCCACCCTCCACACCTGGGAAGGGGTGATGCCCAGGGCCCGTCGCGCGTGGGCTTCATGGAACTACCGGGTCGCTGATGACACCACAAGCGGAGCAACAACCCACTACTGGATGAACGCCCTGCAGGGCATTTCGGATAAAACGAACTACTTCGTTTCGCTGAATTCCAAGTCCGATATTCCGCGTGGCCATGTTCTTTACGAAACCGTTTACGAACACCCCGTGTTCACTCTTCCCGCGATCCGTGCCCAGGAACACCTCCCCTCTCTCAACACGCGCTCGCGCAATCAACGGGTGTTTTTTTGCGGCAGCTATTTCAAATATGGCTTCCATGAAGATGCTTATACTTCGGGACTGGAACTCGCCCGCGTGCTCCGCGGCCTTACCGGCTTAGCCCCTGAGCCGAAGCGTGCAGGCGCCTAGAGCCGGCATAACGGCAAGGGAGTTCTGACCAGAAAATCGATATCGCACTGGATTGTCTTCGTCCTGACCTCGATGCCGGCAGCCAGACGATGGAGGTTGGGGAATCCTAGATCGCGTGAATAACCTGCAGCATCCGATCCAGAGGAGGATGGTGGAGTCAAACTCTATAAACCATAATAGACCGGTATTTAATGTTTTTCCTTTCCTTTGCCGGCGAGGAAAGAGATTCTAGGAGCCTCATTGATGAGGTGCAGCAAGGGGCAGGCCCGATTGCACCAAGGAAGTAAGGAGGAAAGATGCAGCTTCAGGCCATGCTAAACAAAGGTGACAGTGATCCCTCGCGGGGGATTGGCGTGCTCACTAATCCGGCGTTCGCCCGACGGAAGTGAAAACATTCCCGCGTCCATTCTGGGGTGATCTGCACAACCACAATGAGGTGGGTTACGGCAAGGGTTCCCTGGAACGCTCCTATGCCCTGGCACGGGGCGCGATGCTCGATGTGTATGCCTTCACCCCGCACGCCTGGTGGCATGATCTTCCGCAGGACGATCCCAAGGTGGCACAAAAGCATCGGGGCGGATTCGACCGCGTGCTTGTCCGCTGGAATGAAGTGAGGGAGGCTGCGAACCGCGCCAACCAGCCGGGGCGCCTGACTGCGTTCGTGGCCTTCGAATGGCATTCGAGCCACTACGGAGATTACCATGTGCTTCTGCCGGGCGCGGACGGCGAGATTTGCCGTGCTGAGACACTGGGTGAGCTGCAAGATTTCGCCCACCAGACCGGGGCGCTGTTGATTCCGCATCATCTCGCGTACAAGCAGGGCTGGCGAGGTGCGAACTGGCAGACGTGGTGCGCCGATGTATCGCCGGTCGTCGACGGTTTTTCCGAGCATGGCAATTCGATCGAGGCGGACTCGCACCTGGCGATGTGGGAGCACTCGATGGGAGGAGCCGAGCGTTCGCAAACGGTAGTCGAACACTGGCGGAGAGGGGGAATCGCGGGCCTGGTGGGGTCTTCGGACAATCATTGGGGATGTCCAGGCAGCTACGGCGAAGGGCTGGCGGGCATCTGGGCGGAGGCGCTGACCCGCGAACAGATTTTTGCCGCACTCCGTTCGCGTCACACTTATGCGGTTTCCGGCGACCGCATCCTTGCGCGCTTCAGCTGCGAAAACGGCATGATGGGTGACATTCTGCCACCTGCAACACAACGTACATTGCATTATGACGTCCAGGCAGTCGCGTCGGTGGATAGTGTGGATATCTGGAAGAACGGCCGGCCGCTTTTTCGCACCGCGCCGTATGAGCAGTCCAAGCCGGAGTCTGGAATTTGGTATGCACGCATTGAGTTCGGTTGGGACGGCCTCGACACCAAGGCTGTGACAGATTGGAGAATTCAGGCCCGTGTCCTCGATGGTGCTTTGCTCGAAGTTCAGCCAGCTCTTGCTGCAGGCGGCGGCTGCACGGAACGCATCCACGGCTGCACCTCCTTCGACTCCGACGGTGCCACCCTCGAAGCCTATACGTCGCGCCTGAATTCACGGCCGACCTCGGGATGGGTGCTGAAAATCCAGGGAACAGCGAAGTCCCGTGTTTCAATGGATGTTTCCACCACCCGCGCGGGAGCGGATGGCGGATGTTCCCTCACGGGGACTCTGGACGAACTTTGCGTCCGCACGGAATGCGCGGGAATATCCCCGATCTTTTCCGCCCCAAAAATCACGCTCGGTGCAGCTCTCCCCGTAGAGGCAGCCGCCTGTTCCGGGACATTCACTGATCAGTCGCCGGGACCCGATGACTTCTATTTTCTCAAAGTCCGGCAGCGCAACGGTCAGAGCGCCTGGACAAGTCCGATTTGGTTTACCGACCGCACACCGTGACTTCCGCCAGCGAACTCGAAACATTCCTCCGCAACCATCTCCTCGGGGACATCATGCCCTTTTGGTTGAAGCACGCGGTTGACCGGAACAACGGTGGTCTTTTCACCTGTCTCTCCGATGAGGGAAAATTGCTGAGTCGGGAAAAATTCATGTGGTCGCAAACCCGGGCACTCTGGACCTTCTCCGCACTGCACAATCGCATTGAGCCTTCCGGACCCTGGCTCGATGTCGCGCATCAGCTCTACGATTTCCTTGCGGCCAACGGACGCGATGCAGACGGCAACTGGGTGTTTATTGTCGATGAATTCGGGAATACGACGAAAGGGCCGGATAGCATCGTAACCGATGCATTTGCCATCCTGGGTCTCGTCGAATATTTTCACGCCACCGGAAAAACCGCTGCGCTGGATCTGGCGCTGGACACTTATCGCATCGTTTCCGTTCGATTGGAAAAACCCGGTTCCTACCCGACGGCCCCCTACCCCACGCCTTCCGGAATGCGCGCCCACAGGGAGTATATGCAATTTTCCCTCGCCTTCAGTGAACTCGGACGTGCAACGAATGACGCAAAAATCCTCGCAGACGGGCGGGAGCGCGGACGCATTGTGCTGGATCGTTTCCTGTGTACGGACCGCCGGGTTCTGCTGGAATATCTGGATTTGGATTATACTCCCTGCGACACGCCCGAGGGACGCACCATGGTGCCGGGTCATGGCGTCGAATCCCTCTACTTTCAATTACTAAACTTCGGAGCTTCCAACGCTTCAGGGGAACTCACCCGCGCAAGCGAGGGCATCCGTTGGTGCCTGGAGCGCGGATGGGATCCAAAATTCGGCGGCCTGTTCCTCGGGTTGGATGCAGACGGCAAGGAACCCGTGTTCTGGAAAAACGCGGAGATGAAACTCTGGTGGCCACACACAGAATCTCTGCCCGCTTGCCTGATGGCATACGAGCAGACCCAGGCCGACTGGTGTTTGGAGTGGTATGCGAAGATTCATCGATGGGCATTTGCGCACTTCCCTGTGAGGGAACATGGCGAATGGACGCAGCGGCTCGACCGCGAAGGGCGCAAGATGAACAGGGTGGTTGCGCTACCGGTGAAAGATCCCTTTCATTTGCCGCGCGGACTCATCTTTAGCATCGAAGCTCTGCAGCGTTTGGAAAAACATGCCACCACGGTGGAAATTCCTCTCGCTTTGCCATAAGGCTCCTCATTAAGCCCCCGTGCCCAAGTCTTCCTCCGATTCCCCTGATTTCAGCAGAAGAACGACAGAAACAACGATCAACAAAGTGGAAATCAAAATGGGAAAGGTGATTTTTTCATTGGCAAAAACCGCCCCCATGAGCAAGGCGACCAAAGGATTGACGAAGGCATAGGTGGAGACCAGCACCGGGGAAACATGGCCCAGCAAATATTGGTAACTCCCCATTCCCAAAATACTGCCAATAAGAACGAGATAGCTCAGGCTTCCCCACGTGGAAAGCGACGGCCAAACCAGGTCCTCCCCGCACAAAGCAGAACCGATAAGAAGCATGATGCCACCCGCCAGCATCTGGAATCCAATTTCATCATGCAAAATCTTCACCGCCTTCCGGTGGTGAGTGACGTAAACGGTTCCCACCGTCCAGCAAGCCGCGGCAACTAACAAAAGTACGAACGGCCACCGGGAAGTCATCTCCCCATCGCGGGTTGGACCAACA
>JBGSSC010000259.1:0-9202 GCA_041737265.1 Terrimicrobiaceae bacterium
GCAGCAAGGACTGAAGCTTCACGATAGTCGTCCTTTTTGTGCCATGGAGCGAAGCGAAGCAGGAGGCTCGAAGCAAGCAGAGTGGTCGCAGTCAATCCAAGCACGAGCCGCATCCCTGCGTTGCCTGCCCTCCAGCCGGACGCGGCGAGAAGCCCGCATGCCGCAATAAAGAACGGGAAAGCCGGAGCCAGATGCCGCCCCCAAAAGGGCCATTGGACCAGCATTGCAAGGCCAGTGAGGAGAACAAGAGAGGCGGCACAGATGCTCAGAAGGGCAATCGCAGCCTTGGTTGCGGGGAATGTCCGGGTTTTCCACGCAGCGACAACCAGTGCAAGGTAGCCGGTCCCGAGCAGAAGGGCCGGCCCCGCAACGCTCAATGCCAGAAGCCCCCATTCCCGGCTTGCAGCCAGCTCACGGATTTCGAAGCGGGAAGGGGTGATCCCGGCAATGCCCGAGAATTCAAAGAGAGCCATCGCCGTGCTCCCCCATCCGAAATTCCACACGCGGGCACCCCCCGCTCCCCGGATCAGGCTCAGCCCGTAAAAGATTCCAAGGGGAATGAGCAGAACGACCAGGGTGCCCATCACGACCTTCGCCCCGGTTGTCACTCCCGGTCTCCGGCTCAGGATGAACCAGATCACATAGGCGCAGACCACCGCGAAGGGAATAACTCCCAGCATCGTCGAGGCACAAAGCAACCACCCGGACAGCGCGAACTGCCCGGCCCAGCAGGAATTCAGCGGGTTTTTCCCCGCAAGAATGGCCGAATACGATGCCGCCAGCATACTGCCCAAGCCGATCTGCATCGCGTAAGGGCGTGCCTCGTTCATGTAGAACCAAAAGAAGGGAGAGAGGATCAGGAGCAGCGGGAACCATGGTTGATTCCATTGGCGGCCGATCCGATAAAATCCCAGCAGAGCAACCGCTCCCCAGAGCAGATTGGGGGCCCGCAGTGCCCACTCGGAAGTCCCCAGAATGCGTGCGGCACTCCACGAAAAGAGTACGAAAAATGGCATCTGCCCGTCGGAGTTCGGGTCCTGAAGCAGCCTGTCCCAGAGAGACAGCAGGTCAGGGGTCCGTGCCCATACTCCGACAAAGGCCTCGTCAATCCAGAGGCTCTCGGAGCCCGGCATCACACAAAGAATACCAAGGCAGGCAAAGAGAACCCAGGCGTGCTTGCTCATTGGAAAAGATTCAATTCAACCCCCTTCGGCGGATGGAACAACCAGGCAGGGTAGCCGCTCGGTGGATCTCGCGATTATGGGATCCGCAGGGTGTAACGCATGGGGATGGGCGGACGTCAACTGATCTGGTTTAGCCGCCAGCGGGAGGATGGAACAATGGTTAAGCCGCCTGTGGCGGGGATTGTTTTGGAATTTTGTAACCACTAATGGTGATGGCCCAATGGGGTCATCAGATAGCCCCGTTCGGGGCTGGGAAGGGAATTGGGGAGGGATTCGTGGCGGGCTGGCTTGCCAGCCCGGGGTGTGAAGAATCCGTGCTCCGCAAGCGAGCTTGCAGGACACGGATTCGTCGCACCCCATGGACCGAGGCGTGCTGCGTCGATCCGCCCCGAAGCCCTCCCGGGCGCTTCATGGTTCAAGAAAATCCCCATTGGGATTTTCAACATTGGGATTTCATCAGTGGTTAAATTCATCGTTATGAGTTCCCGCCCGTCTTGTCACGCCGTAGGCCTTGCGAAGGCGGAAGGCGGCATGACCATTGTCTATACCCGAAGGGGAGAATCGAATCGCCATACTTCGAATTCTCAATATTCGTCCGATATTCAAATAGAATTTCCACCCTTTACGAGAAATCAGTTGACCGTTCATCTTGCTTGCCTGTTGATAACGCCGGTGCAAACAGTCGCAATCATCGGCTTGGGTTATGTGGGATTTCCACTCGGTCTGGAGTTTGCAAGGAAAGGAGTCCGGGTCGTGGGAGTGGATCATTCCAAGGACGTTGTGGACTGTATATCGAAGGGTGGGTCGCACCTCCCCCATGTGGATGCGAGCGATCTTCCACGACTGATTTCCGAAGGCAGTTTCGCGGCGGTCAACGACTTCGGGCGCATCGGGGAGTGTGACGCGGTTGTGATCTGCGTTCCCACCCCGTTGAATCGAAACCGCGAGCCGGATCTCTCGTATGTCTTCTCGGCAGCCAGTGAAATCGGTGACCGGCTTCGCAAAGGCCAGCTTGTGGTGCTTGAGTCCACCACCTATCCCGGAACAACCGATGAGGACATGCGCAGAATTCTGGAGGAGCGGAGCGGACTCACGGCCGGGGAAGATTTCCATCTTGCGTTTTCGCCCGAGCGTGAAGATCCCGGAAATCCCCGGAGCCATGTCGCAAGAATTCCAAAGGTGGTGGGAGGTTTCACTCCGGCCTGCACCAAAGCGGCGTCCAGCCTCTACCTGCAGGTAACCGACCACGTTGTTCCAGTGAGCAGTTGCCGTGCGGCGGAGGCCACCAAGTTGCTGGAAAACATTTTTCGCAGTGTGAACATTGCCTTGGTCAACGAGCTGAAAATGGTTTACGCCGAAATGGGAATCGACATTTGGGAAGTCATCGAGGCTGCGAAAACGAAACCATTCGGCTTCATGGCTTTTTATCCGGGACCGGGACTCGGTGGCCATTGCATACCGATCGATCCATTCTATCTCACCTGGAAGGCGAGGGAATTCGATCTGAAGACCCGGTTTATTGAACTCGCCGGCGAAATCAATACGGCGATGCCTCATTACGTGGTGAATAAAGTGGCAGGGGCACTGAATTCCATCAAACGCTCCGTCAACGGGAGCCGGATTCTCATTGTGGGCCTTGCCTACAAGCCGGATGTGGCGGACACGAGGGAGAGTCCCAGCCTGGCGCTGATCAAGCTTTTGCTCGATCAGGGGGCGGAGGTCGATTATCACGATCCCTTTGTGCCTGTGGTTCCGCGTGGCGTCGGGCATCCCGGGCTTGAAGGTCAAAAGTCGGTGGCTTGGGAGCGTGATGTCATCTCTGCTTACCACTGTGTTGTGGTGGCGACGGCCCACCGCAGTATCGATTTTGCGCAGTTGGAGACCTGGTCCTCGTGCATCGTTGACACCCGGAATGCGACGAAGGGGCCCGGCGTTTTTCGCGCCTGAGCAGCGCTGCTTACGCCACGGCGTTTTCGCTTCGGGACCGGATTGTGTTCTCGATGATCAAGCTGATTTTTTTTTCCCAATCGGCCGGCCGGGTGTTTTCTTCGAGCCAGTTGCGGCCGTTTTTTCCCCACTGAATTCCGATTGAGGGCTTACTTTCCAGTTCGGCGATTTGGCATGCCAAAGCCCCGGCGTCGCCTGGCTTGTGAAGCCGGCCGGTGACTTCGTCGGATACGACTTCCGTCAGCCCTCCTGAAGCCGCCGCCAAAACCGGCTTGCCATAGTCGTAGGCCTCATAGGCCACCAATCCCAGCCCCTCCCAGCAAAGCGATGGAGCGAGAACCGCCCTGCAGCTTCTTAACACCTCACCCTTTTCCTTGCCGCCGACATAGCCGAGTGGCCGGATCCGGTCGTTATGATGCGCATGGGACTCAAGCTCTCCGGCCATGGGCCCGTCCCCTCCGACGATAAGGAATGGACAATTCTCACCCATTTCTGAACGAAGCCGTTGCCAGGTCTCGAGCAAAACCCCGAATCCTTTCTCCGGGGTCAGTCGACCGAGGTAAGCGTAATTGGAGGCTGCTGGAAACTCCTCGTAATGAGGATTGACGAGATCCCAACTGTGCGGCAAGGCATGCACACGCTTCCCGTCAAGGCCCGCGGAAACGAACTCTTTTTTCAAAAATTCGGAGATCGCAATCCAGGCCTGAACCGAGCGGTACCGGCCTGACCAATGAAGGTGCAGAAGTGCCATTGCCAGCCAGGCAGTCTTGAGTCGGGAGCCCTGCCAACTGCCTGAAAAAATTTCGGGCCAAAAATTCTTTTTGAGTCCTTGGGGTGCCAATTTCCCGTGAGCCCACAAGTATCCGCTCACGGAAAACGGACGGAAGTTATGAATATACTGAACAATCGGCACACCCAGCCTCCCTGCCTCCGCATAAAGTTCCGCCGAGGCCACCGGAATCCAGTTGTGTACCAGCCAGCAATCGGCACCGTGTTTCGCATGTGCCTCGCGAATGGTCCTAAGCGAGACCGGATTGGACCAGAGATAAAACAACTGCTTCCACATAGCCGGCGCACCCGGGCTTTTCCAGTCCGCTGAGGAAAACAAACACCGCTGCACTTCGTGTTTCGAGGAGAGGGCTTTGTAGATCCGGTCCACGGAATTGTCCTCGCCCCCGCGCATGATATAGCGGTTGTGAATTTGAAGGATTTTCATACTAAGTCATTCTGCCAATTTGGCCTCGATACCGTTGAGCTAGCCGCCTGATCGCCAACTAAAACCGAGTGGATTGTGGGTGGCTTGTTGCCGGATACTGGGATTCTCTTTTGAGAAAAATCCGGAATGTATCTCATGTCCAGCGTATGCGCCAGAAGCGAATTTTTTAATCCAATGATGCAATCGCAGTGCAGGCTTGATAAGGCGCAGCCACGCTGGAGCGGAGTGTCTCCAAGTCCTCGATTCTGCAATGGCACTAGAATTCGCGCCCATGTTGGATCCAGTAATCGTAAACGCGGCAAGGACTTTTGGAATGCACTTCATGCGAACCTTGCTCCGAATTATTCGCCATACCCATTCGGCATCACCTATAGCCTTGTATGACGGGTCAAGAAACAGCCCTCGCTCCAACAGGCTCCGCCGGAAAAACGTCGCACAGCTCAGAGTGGTCAGATGAACAACGCGTGTGTGTGCGCCATTGGGTAATATAACTCTTCGATAGGAAATCGGTACGCCCTCTGGATTGAGAAGAACTGCATCCCCAAAAAGCAGGTCGAGTGAAGGCTCATTGCTTAGGATGGAATACACATTTGCGAAAGCGGCCTCAGCGTATTGCTCGTCACTATTGAGATAGGCTAAGACATCTCCCGTAGCTCTCCTCCATCCGCGGTTGATCGCGTCATACATGCCGGAATCCGCCTCCGAATAAATGGACAGGCGATATGGGGCGGGGCTGAAATTCTGCTGCAAAGGATCGTGCGTAGTGGCTGCAACGGGCGCAGTGAGGCCAGGCTTACAAGCGGCCTGGCTTACAAAATCGGAAGAACTGAAAACAAGCTGGCCGTCGCGGTAGAAATCGGCGCCCTCCTTCCGGGCGAATTCCTCAATGCCGGGAGTGCCGGCGTCTTGAACGATGTGTTCCATGCAGAGCGTGGAGTTGCCCCGCTCCACCTGATCCCGCACGCTTGCGATGCAGAGCCTGAGCCAATCGAGTTGATTGTAGCTTGGTGTGATAATCGAAAATTGCATGCTTTTCCTATCCCATACGCGTTGATTGCGGGGAAGGAGTGCCTGCCGTGACCACGCGGGCTGGGTTTCCTGCCAACACGCTGCCCGGAGGATAGTTTCCTCGTGGAAGGACCGCCCCGGCAGCAACCGTGGAGCCGGCACCCAGAGTCACTCCCTTCAGAAGAATCGCCCGGGTGCCGATGAAGCAGTCCTCACCGATCGAGACCGGAGCAACCCGGGCAGTGTAGTCTGTGATCCAATGTCGGTTATCATCCCTGGCGTGAAAATCTGTGTCCATCAGAATGGAATCCGAGCCGAAAAGAGTTCCTGGTCCGATTTTGACACTTTTTGCAGCTACCACGCTGGCACCGCTCAGACCGCAATCCTCACCGATCTCCAGAATCGCAGACTCAGCCATCGTTCGGAGGACGCAGGGCTTGGAATGTCCCAGCGAGCTGCAGCGCGGTGAACTTGTGATGACCGTGCGGGCACCGATTTTGATCACGGAGTTTGGATGCCTGGTGAGAATCGGCCGACCAATGAACCGGACTCCCTCTCCGCACTCCACTCCGCGCAGTCGCGCTTCGACAAGCCAGATGTGACCGAGCAACTGGCGGAAGAATTGAGGAATGGCGCCGGGACTCATGTTTTTAACAGGGCCATCAGAAAAGCTCTTGTACCGGAGGAAGAGTCCGGACGAGCCTGGCCGGATTTCCTGCGATCAGCGACCGGGAAGGATAGCTGCCGGCTGTGACCACCGCACCTGCACCGACAATGCACCCGCTGCCCAGTGTCACCCCTTTCAGAATATAGGCCCCGGCACCGAGGAGAACATCATCTCCTATGGTCACCTCGCGGGTTTGCACGTTCGCCTGGTCCAGTTGGCCGGTCCGCCGGTGGATCGGATCAAGCGAATGGAAGTCGTGGTCAAAGATCCGGGTGTTTCCTCCGAGGTTTACGTGCTCTCCGATTTTGATCGAGGATCTTGAGGAAACCACCACCCCGGAACCCCCGGTGTTATCCCCGATCTCTATTAACCCCTCACCGAAGGTGAAGAGGAGGACCGGATTCGTCAGACCCACACGGTTGCTCCGCCAACCGGCAAGCAGGCGGACATCGTTGCCGATGCGAATCGCCCCCGCGTTTCTGGCTTTGAATGTGCAGTGGCCGGTGGTGGCAAAACCCCGGCCATAAGAACACCCCTGCAAGCGGAGCGAGAGGCGGCTCCTTGCAGTGGAAGCCGCCCGGTCAAGAGCAATCCAGAAAACATCCCAGCCCGAATAGGCGAGGTTCCCCAAAGTGCGGCGGGATTGCATCAAACAGGAATATCAGAGCTCTGCGCGGGAGTCGAGCATACGGCGACTGCCGCAGCCATTCGGGGGTGGGACTAAATGCATACCCGCAGGGGGTGTTGAACGCGATTTAGAAACCGTAAAGAACTCAAGAGGGAAAAGGGATGAGAGGGCTGAATGGCCGCAAGAAAACGCAAAGGACGCAAAAGGGGAGGGTGTTTTTGCATCGATCTTGCGCCTTCTGCGCATTTTTGCGGCTAAATCTGCTTTTACTGGCTTTGGCGGTGGGAGATGGGCGGGAAATTAAACGGAAGAATTGGCCGCAAGAAAGCGCAAAGGACGCAAAAGAGGGAAGGTGATTTGCATTGATCTTGCGCCCTCTGCGCATTTTTGCGGCCAATGATTTTCAGGATTGTGACAGTGCAAATTTGCGGATTTCCAGCTTGGGAGATCCAAAGTTAATCAGCAAGCCGTGCTCAATTTTGGAAGCTCGCAGATATCCAAGAATCTGTGCTACATGCTCTTCCGCAAGGTTTCTGACCGCTTTTAATTCGACAATGAGGCAGTTTTCAATAAACAGATCCGCATAATATTCACCGAGCGGAGTTCCGTCTGCATCCACGACTTTCAGAGGATGTTGCTGCAAAGCTGTGAGATTTTGCATTTTCAACCGGTGAGCCAGTCCGTTTTCGTAAACTTTTTCGAGATGGCCATGGCGCAGATAGGCATGGAGGTCGAATGCGGCTTGTCTGACCGAGTCACAGAGCTGAAAAATCGGATCTTTCATTGGAAAAAATGAACTGCTGCAAAAATGTGCAAAGAACTCAAGAGGGAAAAGGGATGAGGGGGCTGAATGGCCGCAAGAAAGCGCAAAGGACGCAAAAGGGGAAGGTGATTTTGCATCGATCTTGCGCCTTCTGCGCTTTTTTGCGGCAATGATTTTCAGGATTCGATTCGCGCAGACCCTTCTTGATTCTTCATCCGCCGCCCCGAATAATGTCCTGCTCTGACTTCTCACTCCATGCGTATTGCAATCTTAGCCCAGTTTCCGATCCATCTCCTGCCGGGCTTCGAGCGTTTGGGAGAACCCGGGAAGCACTATGCGACGTGGTTGCCCCAGCTCGCCCAAGGCTTCGCCAAGGAACTGCAAAACACCTCAGATCGCATCCCGGAATCCAGCTCCACCGGCGAAAGAGCAATCTCAAACCAAGAACCAAGAACTAAGAACACCCCGTTTTCCATTCACTGGGTGGTATTGACCACTGAAGTAACAGAGGTGATCCGGGTAAATTTTCTGGGGCAGACATTCCACCTGCTTCCCACCTCAAGCTCCAAGCGGGCGAGCACCCTATTCCACGCCGATCGCGCTGCGATTACCCGGACTTTGGATAGCCTGAATCCGGATCTTGTGCATGGTTGGGGTAACGAAGACGTTTATGGCCTGGCGGCCAGCCTTTCAGACCGCAGGAGTATCGTCTCCATCCAAGGGCTACTCTCGGAATACATTCTCCACAACCGCATGCCCGCTCGTGATTACTTTCAGGCACTTATCGAGCTTTTCGTGATCCAGCGGGCTGACCACCTT
Source organism: Terrimicrobiaceae bacterium (assembly GCA_041737265.1). Classification (GTDB taxonomy): domain Bacteria; phylum Verrucomicrobiota; class Verrucomicrobiia; order Chthoniobacterales; family Terrimicrobiaceae; genus JBGSSC01. The sequence goes on from JBGSSC010000259.1 coordinate 8,233, forward strand.
GTATGTGAAAGCCTCTGGTCGGCGGATCGGACACGGAATCGTGCATGGAACCGTAATAAGCAGATTCATCATTTGGAGTACGGCGTCAACGAGGCCTTCTTCGAGTCGCGATGGTCGCCCTCCGGATCGCCCGTGGCGGTTTTCTGCGGATCCGCCGATGCGCGGAAGGGCATTCAGGATGCCGTCTCCGCATTCTCGCGTCCCGAGCTGGCCCATGCGGAGCTCCGTGTGCTCGGTGCCTGCAACACGCCGCTCGGAGAATGTCTAAAAGCTTCGTCGCCTCCGAACGTCCGATGGCTCGGCAGGGTACCTATCGAAGAAACCATCAAGCATCTGGAGCGAGCATGGTGTTTCGTGTTGCCGACCCGTGCCGATACCGGTCCAATGGCCCTAAAGGAGGCCCGGGTGGTTGGTTTGCCTGCGATCTGCTCGCCGAATTCCGGAGCCCGGGACTACATCCGAGATGGGGAAAACGGGTTTCTTGTGCAACCCGGAGATGTTCAAACGCTTGCGGACCGCTTGTCCTTCCTCCTATCTGATCCTGACCGCTGCCGTCGCATGGGGTCCATTGGGCACGAACAGGCCCGCGAAGGATTTCATCCAAAGAACACCGCCGCCGGGTTTCTCGAACTCTATCGGGAAATCACGAAGACTGGAGGATGAAGGAGGGGCAATTTTTATCCCGGCATGCCGAAGCAAGATAACACTTCAATCCCCAGCGCACGGCTGACCTCTTCCTCGACCTGTATCGGGCGAATGGGAGATTGCTGATTGCTGATGGAGAGCCCGTTCGTTCCCGCCAGGCGGGATCCGCTGCAAGCTGATTGCGGGGCGTGACACCCTCTATGCCCCATCTGCCGCTATAAGCTGGATATGTGCTCGAAGGAGTTCTCCATCGCATTGTAAAGATTGTGGAGCACGTATGCAGCAGCGGCAAGATCGCGAAATGAAGCTGCCGCCTGGTTGTTCC
>JBGSSC010000300.1:0-2504 GCA_041737265.1 Terrimicrobiaceae bacterium
TCCGCAGCCTTCTCCATCGTTCTTGCACGGGCTTATGGCGGCGATATGCCCACTGCCATGCGCTGTGTGCTTGGAACATCGCTTGTTGCCCTGATCGCGATCCCCTTTTGGCTCAGCTTCGGGCTCTCCCTGCTCCCTGCGCGTTGAAGACTCCCGCCTACAAGACGCTGCGGAGGCCCTTCGTGTTTGCCTTGACCGGCCGGATGCTCCAAAGGATAAAGCCCCCCTTCGGGCGCGGCCCGATGGACTTTTCCAGCCGCAGCTGGGTTCCAATTTCAGTGGCGGCCCATCCATGGGAGGTCATACGGTCCACCGCAATGCCGGGAAAAATCGGAACCCCCCGGGGATTTGCTCCCGGGCTTCTCCACCACCGGAGAAGGGACGAAAAGCTCTGAGGTCCCCCCTCCCGCCAGTAAAGTTGGGGGGCAAGGTAGTCTACTGAACCTTCGCGCATCCACCGGAGCGGATCGCTGAAAAGCTGATTGAGCTGGTCAACCCCTGCAACGACATCGGGCGGATTTCCCTTCGTATAAATTCCGAAAGGGCTCACCCCGAACATCACCCCGGGACGCGTTTCCTTGATGACACGGGAAGCCCTGCGGATGAGCGAACTCACATTCTCCCTCCGCCAGTCGGCCTTTGAGAGCCCACCCCCGGACGCAGCGTAAGTCTTGTCATCGGGGAAAGTTGGCAGCCGCCCCTTGGTGTCAGGATAAGGATAAAAGTAGTCGTCAAAGTGAATGCCAGCCACATCGTAGCGCGAGACGATATCCTTCACGACGGAGAGGATATGGGCCTGAACCGCCGGGGCACCGGGATCCATCCAAAGAACCGAGCCGACCTTATAGGCATATTGCGGATAGCGCTTCGCGACGTGGTTTGAGGCGAGGGTGTTCGAGGTATTGGCCCCGGCCCGATAAGGGTTCAACCAGGCGTGAACCCCGATCCCCCGCTTGCGGCCTTCATCGATTGCGAACGCGAGCGGATCATAGCCCGGAGAACTTCCCTGGCTGCCTGAAAGAAAGCGGCTCCATGGTTCGATCTTCGAGGCGTAAAGAGCGTCACTCTCGGGGCGCACCTGAAAAAATACCGCGTTCAGCCGGGCCAGCCGTGCGGCCTCAAGCAGGGCGATGATTTCCTGCTTCTGGGCCTCGGCAGACAGGCCTTTCTTGGATGGAAAGTTCAAATTATGAACACTGGCAATCCATGCACCGCGCATTTCGGCGTGGAGGGAGCATGCACAGAGACAATAACCCAGAAGGGCAAACAGGCGTCGTAATTTCACGGGGCTGAGACTGCCGCTGATCCCGGTTTTCCTCAAGCCGGGATTCATGCCCATTGCGGGGGCCGCATGCGGGTGCTATTGACTCGCTGTGGATTCCCTCTGGTGGCCGCTTACGATTTTCCTCATGCTCGTCGGGTTGGTTGGAACCGTGGTTCCGCTGATTCCGGGGGCTATTTTAATCTTTGCCGGAGCAGTCCTGAACTTCCTCACTCTTGAGGCCATCGGCTGGCCGACAATCCTTGTCCTTGCTGCCTTGATGATTCTGTCCCAAGTCCTCGATTTTCTCAGCGGAGCGGCGGGGGCCAAATGGTTTGGGGCCAGCCGTTGGGGTGCAATCGGCGGCATCCTGGGAGCTGTCGTTGGTATTTTCTTTGGAATTATCGGTCTTTTTGTCGGGCCTCTTATCGGAGCCCTGCTCGGAGAACTCCTTGGCGGAAAGGGAATCCTGCCCGCAGGAAAATCCTCCTGGGGCACCTTCCTCGGCACGACAGCCGGTCTGGCAGCAAAAGTCCTCATCGGACTTCTCATGGTTGGATGGTTCGCTGTCGCTGCAGCGCTCTAGCCGGGCGGCAGGATCCCCTGCCCGCTCTAGTCTGCCATCCCGAGCTTCTTCCGCCCCTCGGGAGTCATCCGCTCCGGAGTCCAGGCGGGTTCCCAAACAATGTCAACTGATGCATCGCTCACTCCATCGAGAGTCAGGATTTTCTGGCGCGCTTCGCTTGCAATCGTTGGCCCCATACCGCACCCGGGCGCGGTGAGGGTCATTTGAACCCGCACGGAGCGGGCCGCATTGTCGCCCGATATTTCCATGGAATAAACCAAACCGAGATCAACAATGTTGACCGGAATTTCCGGGTCGTAGCAGGTCTTCAACTGTGCCCAGACTGAATCTTCCATTGAAGCTTCCGGCGCAACGTCGAGAGCTGCCGGTCTTTCGCGCCCGATGGCATCCGCATCGGGTCCCTCAATGCGGAAGAGTCCGGCCTGGCTCGGGACGAGGACAGTGAATGAACTGCCCAAAGCCTGGGTGATGACAATCTCGGTATCGGCAGGAATGGTGATTCGTTCCCCGCTCGGGATGCGGCTTGCCTCGACCTCACGGCAGGTGACCGACGTGTTGCCGGCACTCATTCCCTCTCCCCTCCATCAGAACCTTCCGCGCGCTTGTTGCCTGCGAGGTATTGTTCGATGAGAAGCAGGTTGGCCTCGCCGGCCCGCT
>JBGSSC010000303.1:0-3913 GCA_041737265.1 Terrimicrobiaceae bacterium
GGTTGTAAACTGTGATCCAAAGACGCACCACCCGATCCGTGCAGCAAAACTGCTGACAGAGCAGCGACCTCTCCACACCAAGCAGCAACGAGCGCATCACCGCCAAGCGGATGAATCCCCGCTTTGTTGGTGAGGCCTCCATCGCGACCTGCAACTCCTCCAAGGGCGCGTTCTCGGCATTGGGTTTGATCTCCAAGTGTCTCAATCCTCATCTTATTGGGACACATTCTCAAAAAGTACAAGTCTTATTTTCGGAAATTTATTATGAGAGATGCTCTAAAATATTTTGCTGCGCAAAATGGAGGGAAACGGTTGGACGCTTCGCCCTGCCTGCGGCAGCCTGTTTGACTCGCCTTCGGCTTGGATCTTCGCTGGCGCTTCGGTTCCCCGCGGTCGGCTGTCGTTTCCCATATGAAGACCACTCTTCAAAAGAGTGCCATGCATGCTACTCAGCAATCACGCAGCAGAGCGCCATTCACGCTCGCAAAAGGATATCCAGTGCCGAGCGCGGTGACAGGATCCTGACTGGTTTTACGGCCGCAGCAGGGAAGTGCCTGGGATTGCCGGTCACGATCGTCCTGTCTGGCGTTGCAAGGGCAACGGCCACGAAGGCAATATCGTCGGGGTCGGGCAGGTTCAGGTCTGTGGAGAGACCGCGACAAAATCCTGATTGCGGAAATGCCGCCAGAAGGTCCCTGACAGCGGGTTTCGGCAATCCAAACTTCGGACGGGACAAGACATCCCGGTATTCCGCAAGCAGGGTGTTATCCCAAGCGGGGACAAAATGAGCCGCCACGGCAAGCTGGATCAATCGATCACAGACTCCACCGGGAGTGAGCGCTGCCGAAATCAGAACGTTGGTGTCGAGCACCCACAGGGGGGTGCTCATGCCGCTTTGCGTTGCTTCCGCTCCTTCCGTGTGGCTCGGATCTCTGCTGCAATCTCCTCCATGGTGAGCTTGTCGGAACCGTTCAGAACCGCTTCCCGCTGGACAGCAGCTATCGCCCAACCGAAACGCAAGCGACTCAGAAGATCGATGTCCGACTCGATCCCTCCACCGCTGGGCGGAATGAGGATGCCCACCGTCTCGCCACCTCGCGTGATGACCCGCGGACCGGTCTTCGGCAAATCGCGCAGGACTTTGGCCGTCGCTTTCGAGAGTTCCCGTGTGTTGAGAAGAGTGCTGGTCATGGCACTAAAGTCAGACATTTGGGGGACATGGTCAAGCGGATTGCGCAGCGCTGGAGTGATAACAAACCTTCCGGCACAGGAAAGTTCTCTGGTGCTCCCGATGGTTAGATTTGACAAGCCTCCCCCAACTGACTGGTCTGACCGCTTGATGAATGGAGGAAATAAAAGTGCATCCGTTGCAAGTGGTTCGTGGCAACTGCAGGAGGCAAAGGCCTGTTTCAGCGAGCTGGTGCGAAATGGTGGAAGCGGGGTGCCAGTCAGGCCGACCTTTTCCTCGCAGCCACGGCGGACCTGCGGGGCCTGTGCTTGGCAACCCGCAATCATTCCGATTTCGAGGGTACGGATGTTGCGATTATTAACCCTTGGGAAGGGTGATGCGGCAGGCGGGGAAGGCAATTTCTCAACGGGTCCCTTTGCCTCCAAGCCCGCCCTCGGCTCCGGCTGCCGCCAGCTTAGGCGCTTTCCGCTAAGGTCCTGCGCAAAAAGCGCAAGACTTCCGGAAACAATGCAGTGCCTCACGCAAAGGAGGGGAAGGAAGCAAAGGGATGCAGAGGATAAAATTATGGAGCTGATGCCGCTAGGCATCCATGGAGACCGTGGCCCGGTCTTTGTTCTGCCTCATTTTGCGCAGCAAAATTTTCTAATCCGGCGGCGCTGGCGGCTGTTTCTCAACGGGTCTCCTTGCCCTCGCCCCCGCCCTTGGCACCGGCTCCCGCCGGATTAGGGATTGACTCGACGCCGCTAACGGAATACCAGTTCTTTTTAATACCAATTGCCACAAGTGCCGACAACCACTCTAGTGTCTTCGCCAACAAGATCGTCAGCTTCCGCTACCGAATTCCAACAAGCCGAATCGGGGCGGCGTGAACCTTTGTATCAGATGCTGGCGCGCACGCTGCATGAGCACATTCAAGCAAAGCAGATCTCCCCTGGCGAGCCGCTGCCATCCGAGCGGGAGCTCTGTCTGGAGTTCAATGTTTCGCGTCAGACGGTGCGCAACGCCATTGAGCTCCTTGCTGAAAAGGGACTCCTGGATTCCCGTGCTGGCTCGGGTCATTTCGTGCGCGATGTCGCAACGGTCTCCAACGGCGTCAAGCGTGTACGGAGAAGCACACGGCAGATCGGAGTCATCTGCGCACCGCGCATCTATCTGGAGGAACCGACCCAGTGGAGCACTCTCATCGGAATCAAAGCCTTACTGTCGCAATTCGGCTACTCCGTAGCCCTGAGTGTCTCGCACAAGGATAAAAATGCGGGGTTCTTCCCCTGTTACCAGCACTGGCTCGACGACGGTGATATTGAGGGCTACATCGGGGTCTCCATCCCTCCTGCCTTACAGCGGCGGTTGTTTGAAAGCGGTTACCCCAGTCTTTCCCTCGGATATGTTTGGGAAGACATAGACCTTCCCTCCATCGCACTGGATTTTCGAAAAATCTACAGTGGCATCATTGAGCATGTGCATGGCTTGGGTCATAAAACGCTTTGCTGCACGCTGTTTAACGACGATACAGCCTTTACGCGGAATGTGCTGGCTGGCATTGAAAAGGGCATCCTTAAAACCGGGCTGAGCCGGCAAGACGTGAAGATTTCCAGATGCTCGGATACTGCTTATGACCTTGTCAGCACAGTTCGAACCGCACTGCGCTCCGCCAACAGACCGACGGCACTGATTTTGCAGGGAGATGAGAACCTTGCGGACGTCATGAGATTTTTGGAATTGGAGGGTATTCGGGTGCCGGACGATTTGCATTTAACCGTGGTACAAATCACTAATCCCAGCGGGTTTCCGCTCGCGGACCGGGTTTCCTTCTTCGATTTCGACTACCCTCGCCTCGGGCAGATCGCCGCACAGCGCATCCTCGATTTGATCGCAGGAAAATCTCCGCCCCACCTGCACGAGGATGTCCTTTACGGGAAAATTTCCGACCCCTTCCACGAACCATAAAATCGTCTTGGTAACTGAGTGTTTGGAACTTTTTGCTTGCCTACTCCAGCACCAATACAATACCAGTATCAACAAGATCCTGTATTTCCTAGCTTGGTTCAAGCTTCTGCAGGTTCAAAAACGAGGTTCACCTCAAAAAAAATCCCCACACACAACATGAATCGACAATCCGTGAAGACTGCGGCCACTACCTTGGCTGGCCTCGTTTGGGTCACTGCCATGACATTCGCCGGTCCGCTGGAAGGAGTCTGGATCAACACAGATCCTGACACCCGGTCCGTTCCAAAGGTCGAGATCACAGAAGGCACGACGCCTGAACTCGTTTGGTGGGGAAAGACTCATCCCGAGGACTCGCGATACGGTCCCCTCAAACTGATTTTGCTGGGAGAGTCACCGGCAGATCGCGATCCCATGGAGTATGGATATGCCGAGCAGGACAGCGGATTCGCAATGCGAAAATTCATACTCAGGCGTGAGGGAGATGAACTGCTGCTTGAGATGTTGACGATCTTTAAGGACGATTCAGGGCGGGCAAACTTTCGGCAACTGATGACGTTTCAACAACAGCCATAAGGCACTAACCTGGCGCTAGCAAACGCCTGCTGACAACCGGGATGAGCGGTGAACTTGTCGGAGCGCGGAAGCAGGATTTACTGCGCCTGCTGAGCAGGCTCGCGAGCTTACCTGAATCCAAAGTGTTCCGTCATTTTCAAAGCAGTTTTTCTTAATGATCCAGGTTCTTTGGTCACGTCCAGCCGCTCTTTGGCGGGAGGTAAC
>JBGSSC010000318.1:0-8412 GCA_041737265.1 Terrimicrobiaceae bacterium
GGAGGACAAGACGGTGACGATTCCGGGCGATGTGCTGCGCAAAGGAAAGAACACCCTGACAATTTCAAATACCACCTCCTGTTTCGAATCCGAGAAATGGAACTACGCTGTGGTGGACCGGGTGAAACTCGTGTTCCCGGCTGAAGTGGACCTGCGAATCGAACAGCTCAAGCGATTGCCGGTATTATATTACGGATTGAACCATGGCCCGGAGGTGAATGCCTGGCCGGCCGTCAATCTGGACAACCGCATCACAATGCTTGAGGGTGCACCGCTCCAGGTGGGATTCTTTGTTACTCTTCCCGCTGACAAACCGCTTGGCAAGGAAGGCCCCTTGGCCGATCAGGCCAAACAACTGTCCCGCGAGGTCGTGCTCCATTTGAAGACGGACGCAGATTTCCAGGTATTGGGCGCTGACGGCAAACCGGTGGCGCGGACGGATGGGGGGTACAAGTTCCCGATCTCCAGATTGGTCAAATTTGAGACTCCGCATCCCGCGCAGGGCGTGACGCTGTTTTTCAGAGGTGGCAAGCCCTTTGATGGCAAAACCTTGAAGGCCTGGGTCTCGATCGATGGCGTGCCATACCGCGAAACGACTTATCAATTGCGAACCATCGCCCTCCAGCCGCTCAAGGATCGGGATACTCTGAAGTTTGATCTGGGCATCTGGGGTGGACAGATCCCCTCCGAGGAAACTGCCATGCAGGAATACATTGCTGCGGCACGCGATGCCGGATTCAACCAGCTTTTCACCGGGGAAAATCAAGCGCTCAATACGGCGCTGAAGAAGGCGGGTTTCCATGTCTATCCGCGCTATGGCTGGTTTGGCCACCAGTTCAAAGTTACGGAAGAACTGGCAAAGTTCGCCGCCATTGATCCGAAAGGGCAACCCATGCCCAAGGACTTTTGCCCGCTGGCCATTCTGGAAAACCCCGAACACCCGGAGCTCGGCAAATTTTTCAAGCGGGCACAGGACAATGCGCGCCAAACGGACATCGACGGAATCTGTGTGGATTACGAAACGGCCCCGGTATGGTGTTTCTGTGACAAATGCCTGGCAAAATTCCGCGAGGAAACCGGGCAGCCCAAGGTGGTGAGGGAGGATATCGTTCCCGAAGGAGCGCAAGCCGAGGCCTTTGCCGACTACGGCCGCCGCCGCAACCGCGACCTGCTCGCCAGAGTGAAGGATATCATCCAGAAAGAAAACCCGAAGCTGGAATACCACTCACTCGCCTCCGCCTCCGACATTCCTTCCTATTGGTATGACGGGCGGACCGGAGGCCGGCATTCGATTAAGGAACTAACCACATTCGCTGACGCCATTTACGCCAGTGGATACTTTTATGAAGTCCCCGGCGGGCTCAAATCGGTGATTCCCATTATCGACACCGTAACCGGATATGCCCACGACTCGGGGCGTGAGGTCGGAACCTATATGATCTCTCCCGTGGCCACCACTATTGGTGAATTTCCGCGGTACCGGGGAACCTGGATGAAACCCGATTTCACCAAGTTGCTTATTCAACTCGCCGGTTTGGGTGGAGGGCGAGGTGTGTTGTTGTTCCGGGGCGACTGTTTGGATGGGGAATACTTCGAGGCGTGTCGCGAGGCGATGGCCAGTTTGCTGGAGGCCCGGAAGTATATTGAGACCGGGATCAACCGGACTTATGAGGCGACCATGACTCCCGTGCCGGTTGAGGATCGGGTTTTTGATACGGAGGTCGCCCAGCATTTGCTGGCCCGTTTGGTCTGGCGGCCATCGGAGGCTTATGAATACGATGTCATCCAACTGCTGGAGAACACCGTCGGAAGGAAGCGGTTGGTCGCCTTGTTTAACTACTCCTCGCAGCCACGCGAATACAATGTGGCGATCCGGGGCTTGTTCGACCCGGAATACGATCTGGCGGATTTTCCCTCCAAAGAATCTCTCGGCACCCTTGGCCGCATCGCGCTCGAGGAAGGGTATTGGAAAGTCAAAGTTCCCGCCCGGTCCTGCCGCATGGTCGAAATTACCGCAAAAACCCCTTGAAATCCTCAATCTTGGAGGGAAACGCTTGGTCGTTTCCCACTTTAAAAAATGGGCGACGACAAAGCGTCGCCCTCCATCACTTATGAAAATCCCCCTCCCTGCCATTCTTGCTGCCGCATCTCTGACCCTCGGGTATCTTCCCTCGGAGGCCGTGGCAGAAACGGCCGGCTTGCGCATCAGCAAGGAGGCGGCTCCTGCGCTCACCGTGCTGCCCTCCGACAATGAGGAAATGGCCGGGATCGCCTCTATTCTGAAAGACGCCGTGAAGGAAATGACCGGGGCTGAGCTCCCTGCGGGAGACGGTGCATGGGCCGGCCGGGGCATCCTGCTTGCTTTGACCAAATCGCTGCCGGATTCGGAAAAAGAACTCGCCGGCATGTTGAAAGAGAAGCCTCTGGAAGCTTATGGGTATGACATCACGGCAGATCGCGCTGTGATTGCGGCGAACTCGCCGAAGGCTTTGCGGGATGGCGTTTATGCCTTGATGGAACAACTGGGCTGTCGTTGGCTGGTTCCCAGCAAACGGTGGACCATTATTCCCAAGGCCGCGGAGGTGGTCCTGCCGGCCCAGAAACTCGTCAGCGTGCCGGACTTTTTCTATCGGTCGATCTGGTATGCCTACGGAGTGGGCAACCGGGGTGAGCCGATCTCCGATGAATTGGATGCGTCATACAAAACCTGGTGCGATGCCAACCGGCTCGGGGGCGTAACCAAATACAAGATTGGTCATACCTATGCTTCCACGGTAGGCCGTCATCAGGCGGAATTTGAAGCCCATCCGGAATACTTTGCCATGGCGGAGGACGGTACCCGCCTGCCCTTTGCCCAACACCAAAGTTTGTGCTACTCGAACCCGCAGGTTGCAAAACTTTTCATCGAGGACAAGCTGGCGGAACTGCGTGCCGACAAGCTGGAAAATCCAGACAGCTATGTGGTGTCGATGGACCCGAACGATGGGACGAAAGAATGCTTCTGCGAGGAGTGCAAGAAGCTGGGCAACGGCTCGGATCAGGCGCTGCATCTGGCCAATCAGGTGGCACGCGAACTGCGCAAGGAATTCCCCGATGCGGTGGTGACCATGTATGCTTACGCTTCGCACCGCCTGCCTCCGGAAAAAATCACTGTGGAGCCGAACATCGAGATCCAGGTGGCCATGGGATTCAACAAAACCCAATACACGCTGGAGCAGTTGGTGTCCCTTTGGATGAAGAAGGTCTCCTCGGTTGGTATCCGCGATTACTTCGGAGTGATGGCGTGGGATTGGGGCTTGCCCGGCCGTGGCAAGGCCAGCAGCTACAAATACGTGAGCGAAAATCTTCCCAAGTATTATTCCTGGGGAGCTCGCGCTTTCAATACCGAGACCAATGCCAATTGGGCCTCGTTCGGGCCAGCCTCCTATCTTGCCAGCAAGTTGTTGTGGAATGTGAAGGCCGACCCAAAGGCCGTATACGATGACTTCTTTGCAAAAGGTTTCGGCAAAGCCGCTCCCCAGGTGGAAGAACTCTACTCTTTGTTTTCCCGCAGCCAGGACCTGTCCCGGCAGAACATCCACCGCTGGCTGGCGCAGCTGGACAAAGCCTTCCAAGCCGCAAAAGGGGAGGGGGAGGGCGTTCAGCAACGGCTGACTGATCTGGCCGCCTTCTTGCATTATGCCATTCTCTACCGTCAGTGGGAACTGGCCCTTGAGTCAGGCGATCAGGAAAAAGCCTACGCGGCTTTGCGGCCCTTGCTCGAGTTCACCTGGCGGATCCGGGATCGGAATATGGTCCACGCCTATGCCCTACAGCGCCGTCTCGTTAACTCCGGCCACGACAAAATCCGTCCTCTCCGCGAAGGCTGGAAGTTTAATGACCCGGAAGCCGTCTGGAAACATCCGCAGCTTCTGAGCGATGAGGAGATCCGGGCTGCCTTCCAGAAGGATTTGGAGGAAAACCCGCCGGACGCGCGTCTCGCGGAATTCAGTGAAACCCTCATTCCCCTTGGGGAAACCTCGGGCGACGAGGCCCTCACCGGTGCCCTCCGTTTCCAAACGGTTTGGCATGTTCTGGTGGAGAAGGACGAGCACCTCGCCTTCACGTTGCCCATGAGTGGAGTGAGAGCAAACTACAAGCTGGAGATTTTCGACCGTGACAATGCGCTGGTCTGGGAGTCTGAGGCGAGTGTGTCCGAAACGGCCTCCCGCTATGAACAAAAGCCGTTTGAGATGGAGGTCAAATTTCCTGCACCCGGCCAATACCGGATGGTCTTCCAGGCCGGGGAGGATTACCTGCCGCAGTTTCCGCCCGGACTCAAGGTGGTTCTGGACATGAACCAGGAAAAATTCCCTCTGCTCCGAATGTTTGGACCGGGCTATTTTTATGTTCCCAAGGGGACGGAAAATATTCTCGTATCAACGGACGGACGGTTTTCTGTCGTGCGCCCCGGGGCTACGGCCCGGACCGACTACTCCGGTGTCGACAATGATCCGAAACTGGAATGCATCGTCATTCCCGTCGATGGCCAGGATGGCCAGGTGTGGACTTTGCACGCTTCGACCTCGGGCAAAAATGCCCTTCTCAATATCCCTCCCTACCTGGCCACCGATCCCGGTCGGTTGTTAGTGCCGGACGATGTGAAAAAGTAAGACATCATGAATAAACTCCCGGGAAGCGTTTGTGAATTCACCCTGCGTCCTTCGGTGATGCGGATGCTGCTTTTTCTGGGCCTCTCCGCAGGGATTTCGCACGCCTCCCTGGAACCGGCCTGCTGGTTTGGTGACCATATGGTCTTGCAAAGGGACATGCCTTTGCCTGTCTGGGGGTGGGCCGATCCGGGCGAAAAAGTAACTGTGGAACTCGGAGGTCACAGCGCCGAAGTCACTGCGGGCACGGATGGCTATTGGAAAGCCACCCTTCCGCCACAAAAGCCCGGTGGACCGCACAATCTGACCCTCCGGGGCTCAACGGAAACGAAGGTCATCAAAGATGTGCTGATCGGGGATGTTTGGATCTGCGGCGGCCAATCCAACATGTGGCAGCCGTTCCTCAAGCCAACCTCCCAAAAACCGCCGGAGGAATGGGAGATGACACCCGGTCCGGATCTGGCTCATTTTCCCGCCAAGGATCAGGACCAGATAAGGCTCTATCACGTCGGCCACAACGGCTCAGCAAACCCCGTGCTCGACATTCCCCGCCGCCCGACATGGGGGCCGTTTGAACGCACCCGAATGAACCGCGACATCGCCCCGGAATCGTGGAGGGTTTGCACCCCGGAAAATTTAAAAAATTTTTCCCGCCTCGGGTATTTTTTCGGAGATGCCATTCAACGTGAAGTCGGTGTCCCGATCGGACTGATCAGCATCGCCATGGGATCCACCAGCGTGAACCAATGGACCAGCGCCGAAGTGCTCGACAAGCTGCTCGATCGCACGCCCGCTCCCGTTGAAGCCGTTCGATTCAAAGTGAAGAATGGCGATAAATATTCGGATCTGTTCAACGGCCTTGTCAACCCTCTCATCGGTTTGGCGATCAAGGGAATTATCTGGTGGCAGGGAGAAAACGATGCCATCGACAAACCGGAGTTTGACATCGAAGCGTACCCGCGCGGGACCTTCCGGGAAATGATTGCCGATTACCGCAGCCGCTGGGGCCAGGGGGATTTTCCGTTTTTGTTTGTCCAACTGCAAAACCACTCCCCCAAGGGTCGCGGCATGAACGTGCGGGATTTTCAGATGCAGGCTCTCGAACTGCCCAATACCGGCATGGTTGTCACAGTGGATATTGCGTCCAGTCTGCATCCACTCAACAAATATGACATCTCGCGACGTCTGGCACAGTTGGCGATGGCACTCGCTTATGGTCACAAGGTGCCTGTTTCCGGTCCTATTTACCGGTCCGCATTGGTTGAAGGAAACGCGATCCGTATAGCGTTCCAGCACGCCAACGGCGGCCTCAAGGTCGGAACCGGACTTTTCAACAAATCTGCCGAGCCGCTCAGCCGGGCGGATGATCCGAAGGCACCGTTTGAGATATGCGACGCCGATGGCAAATGGTTCCCTGCCGACGCCGTTATCGACGGAGACACGGTGGTGGTTTCGGCTCCGGGAGTCTCCCAGCCCCGCTTTGCCGCCTATGCCATGAGCCGCACCAACCCGGAACATTCCGCTCTCAAAACCACGCTGTTCAACGGGGAAGGCCTGCCAGCCTCCCCCTTTGACACACAAACCTGGGCGGGTCTGAAGCAAGAGTAAGCCCCTAATCCGGCGGGAGCTGGTGCAAAGAGCGGGTTTGTTAGCAAGGGGAGCCGATAAGAAATGGGTGCCAGCGCCGCCGGATTAGAAAAATTTTGCTACGCAAAATGGAGGGAAGCGTTTGTGGAATGATTTAAGAAACCGTTCTTGTGGAGGTCGTGAGAGGGTAGCCTCCGCCATTCAATGGAGTCTCTCCCTCCATGCCCTCACGGGCGCGGCCAGTTCCTCCGAAACCGCCGTGACATTTTAACTCATTCAAGTTCGCTTGGGATCACATCGTGTCATTTATGAATGCGAAACGATCGGAAATGTCCGCACTCTGACATGTATTTTTGCAGGTCCACGCAAATGGGTCTACGACGTGTTTCAAAGCCGGTTGGTCGGGTAGAGCGGCCGGCCTTCAATCGCTATAGGCCACGGCACCGTTGTCGCCGACGGTGTAGTTCCATTTTTTGAGATAATATTCGCCCTTCGCAAACGGGTCGTTGATTTCCTCCAAACGCTGGTGCAGCCGGGCGTCAAGCTCACGCAGAAGATCCGCCCAAGCGGGATCATGAACCCGGTTGATCAATTGATAAGGGTCGGCCTCGTTGTCGTAGAGGAGCCACGGCCCGTCGAGCGCGCGCACATAGGTGTGGCGGCGCGAGCGCAGCCCGCGATACTCCCGTCCGCCATGCTGCGAGGCGGACCATTGAGCGAACGGGTGGGGACACATGAGCAGAGCCTCCCCGCCACAGGGGACGGACTCTCCCCGCACGGCCGGGGAAAAGTCTTTGCCCTCGACCGTCGGCGGGACCGGCAGACCGCACAGGGTGAGCAGTGTGGGCAGGATGTCCGGCGCATCAATGGCGGCATCGGTAGTTCCGGGGAGGACGCCCGGCACGCCGGGGGCGCTCAGCAAAAATGGGACCCTCACGGATTCATCCCACGGGCGTTGCTTTTGAGTCTCACCCTGGGATCCCAGCATGTCTCCATGGTCGGAGGTGAATACGAGCACGGTGTCCTTCTCCAATCCCTCTTCCTCAAGAACCTGCCGCAGCCGTCCCACACACTCATCCAGGGCACTGCAGTGGGCGTAATACCCGGCCAAGGCCTGGAGTGCCTCCCGTTCCTTGGCCGTTGGGACATTCGGACGAAGCACGAGCTCTGCGGGATCATAAAGAGCGCGGAAACTTTCCGGGGCGGTTTCATAGGGGTTGTGGGGCGGACCCCAGGAGAGAACGAGTAGAAAGGGCCGGCCCGTACTTCGATTTCGCACGAAATCCGCAGCCGCATCCGTTTGCGCCAGGGCGTCGTAGCCCTCCCAGTATGAAAGTGTCGTGGCATTCCCATCATAGTAGGCGGACTGGTTGTAATCATGTGAGCACTCCAGTGTCTTCCAGTGCTCGAATCCCAACCGCCGCGAAACGGGGATCGGAGCCGAGCGTCCGTGGCCGTCCAGATGCCACTTGCCGATATTTGCCGTTTCATATCCCCCCGCGGCAAAGGCCTCGGCCAGCTTGACGGCATCGGTGCGAAGTCCCACGTCGTTCAAAAAAACTCCGTGCGTGGTGGGATACTGACCAGTCATCAGACTCGCCCGATACGGGGCGCATACCGGACACCCGGAAACGGCCTGGCTGAAGTTCACGCTCTCCCTGGCCAAGGAGTCCAAATTGGGCGTGCGAACATTCAGGTCCCCCGCATAACCGGTGGCCTGTGCACGCCACTGGTCGGCAAAAACAAAAATGACGTTAGGCCTATTCATGCAGTTGGATAGTTATAATGCAGGCTCAGATCCTGCGGGAAGCGCGCAAATGGAATCGATGGAATTGCGCATTGTAGGGCGGGACGTTTTTGATTTATAGCTCCAATGAACGGCGAGATTCCTTGAATTCCAAAACATGATGTATTTGAGTGAAGTTTTGCATTTCCTCTGCTCACCCACTTTCTCCCTCAAGGAATCTAGAGGACTTTTCGCAGCGAAAAGTCTTTTAGCGAGGCACTGGGAATTGGTGCTGAAAACAATTGCGGCCAACAAACTGAGAACAAGCCTCGCCTGGTCTGAGGCGGTGCCTTGCTAGTGAATCAATTTGAACCCATAGCTACCCCGAAAAGGGCGGGTGGTTCCGCAATCAAGCGGCCCAAGTATCTCCTCGCGGCCGAACAAATCCGG
>JBGSSC010000346.1:0-2003 GCA_041737265.1 Terrimicrobiaceae bacterium
GGGATCCTTCAGCGGACCTTTGCTCATGCCGACGTAGATGAGAGCCTTATCCTCGGTAAACTTGTGCCAATCTGCGGAGGGGTCAGCTTTGGTTTGGGCCACTTCGGCTTTGGCAGGCAGCCCGATCAGTTGCTCGGCACGATCCAGGACGCCATCACCGGAGAGAAGCTCGGCGCGCAGGCGGACAGCACCAACGGTGAGCCCGGCAAGGTCGATGGTCACGTCTTGAGCGCCCTCGCCGGAGAGGGCGGCTTCCCAGGTTTTTACGATTTCGCCGGAGCCGGTGGCGGTGGCGGTGATGCGATAGCCTGGCGCGGCGATGGATGCGTCGGGCGAAAATGCGACAGTCAGGCGGTGTGGCTCGTTTTCGCCGAATACAAACGACTTGCGGTCGGCGCCAATGTTGACGGCCATTCCTGGGATGGGTCCGGTGAGGGGCAAACGAGCGACCGCGGGCTTGCCGCCCAGCACGTCGAGGCGGAAGTCCCAGTTGTCGATGCGATCGGGGATGGCGTCACCAGCTCTGTTATTCCAGAGACGGCGGACCGTGATCCAGTAAACCCCCTTTTCCTCAATGGGAAATTCGATGCGTTCACTCAAATTGAGGATGCGGGCCGGATCCGACGAGTCGGCCTGGATGGTCTTTTCCCCCGAGAGAAACGGTCGACCTTCAAAGCGGTCGCGGATCGTCCATACCAATCGATAGGATTCACCATGGGCGGGACCAAAAGTGCCCAACGACAACCACGGAAGGCCGTCGATCTCGCCGAAGCGTTCATGATTCTTGATCAGGTAGTGCAGGCGGCTTGTCTTGGGGGTAACACGGTTGAAAACTCCGTCGGCCATATAAACCTTGGTCTTCATCGGCCGGTGGATGTTCGTAAAGGTCATGCCTTGGAGGGTCAGCGGCGGCTGGGGAGCGGGCGGACCGGAGGCAGGGGGCTTGAGAACTTCAATCGTGTAGTTACGCTCATCGACGCCCGAACCGATCAACGGGCGCCGCAATCCCGGGATCGTGAGCCGCAACGGGGTCCACGTCGCCTGGTGGGAGGGAAAAAAATAGTTTTCCCGGCTGCTCACGGCGGGCGAGATCGCCTTGTAGCCGTATTCCGCTCCTCGCGCATCCGTCACAATCAGACGGAACCGCAATCCGCTGTCGCCGGAACTGTCGCCGGTTCCCAGTGTCAGGGACATGTTGTCCGCCCACGCGGGAATCTGGATCTTATCTTTTAAAACAACACCGACGGTTTCGCCTTCCTTCAAGTCGAGGTCGATTGAAACGCAATTCTTCCAATCCAACAGGCGGGCACCCTTCCCTTCAATGTGCCAGTTCGCGGAAGAATGCAAAGCATCCAGGCTCGATACACGGGCTGTTTCCTGCTCTCCGCCTGCAAAACCCGACACGCAAAGCGAGAGGAATAAGAAAGCGGACAGCGCGGCAGCTCCCATCATTGACGCGTGCGTGCTGGTTTTCATTTCTCCATCAATAATGCAACGACGAGCGGCGTAAATGGGATGATTGTGATACTTATAGCAAAAAGCACGCAGGCCCCAAAAATAACCTCTCCCCTCTCCTCTGGGGTTGACGGTTGCCACCGGCGATGGCTGCTCTCAATACTAGAAAACGAACACATGAACAATTGTGGAGAGGGCTTCCCTGCCGATATATTAACTTTAGTGATCCCTTCCCCCCATGCCAACCCGCCCGCTTTTCGCTGAGAACACGATCCGGGGAGGTGCATCTGACGCCCGGCGTTTTTCGTTTACCCGGGCCGCATTCACATTAATCGAATTGCTGGCTGTTATCACAATTCTCTCCATTCTGGCCGCGTTGTCGTTTGTCGGACTCGGCTCGATGCGCAAGAAGGCGGATGCTGCGACTTGCATCAACAACATGCGGTCAACCGCGCAGGGAGTACTCGCCTATGCCGCCGACCACGATGGTTATTTCCCACCGGTGAACGATACCCCCGAATCGCCGTATCCCAAGCCTAACTCCTGGG
>JBGSSC010000359.1:0-3433 GCA_041737265.1 Terrimicrobiaceae bacterium
CAAATCCATCTCGAGCACCCTGTCGCTGTCCTCCCAGTTGATCAACAGAACACGGTGTAATCCGGATGCCAGCTTTTGCACCCAGCACGCCGGATACTTTGAATGGAAGAGGTCCAGGGGGATTGCGGCGCTTCCCTTCTCGGCCTGCACCGCACGACGCAAAAGCTGGAGACCAAGTTTGTTTAATCGTGGCAGGTTGTCGGAAAGATTCATCGCGCCTCCGGAAGTGATGACGAGACTTAACAAGACCTCGGCTTCGCACGCGGTCATATCCACCAGACTGCTCATGTAATGCATTCCGCTTGGATGTCTCGGACTTGTCTCATCCGGACGGACAAAAGGCAGAACAGGTTTGAGCTGATGAAGATTTGGATCGTCGGAAGTCTCCTCACCGCGACAGAGGGCAAAATCCGGATCATTGATCCAGAACCGTTCATGAGCCCAAAAACGTGCGGCAATTGAGCCCACATTCCCTTTCACCGAATTCCAATTCGCATGAATATCCGACGAAATCCGCACATCATCAACAAGACCGATACCGCCATCCAAGGTGAAGTTGCATCCCAGTATCCGGCTTTTGGATCCAACAGCGGCTCGAATGGGTTTAATGATATTCTGCATCAACTCACCCGGGCCCGCTTTTGAGTCAGCAAAACGGCGGGCCCGCACGCTCCACGCCAGAAAATCCAGCTTGAAATAGCAATATCCGTAACCCGCATAGCGGCGGAACAATTCGCTCCACCAGGCCCGGACGGATGGATGCGTGGGATCAAGCAGAAAACCCTTCCGTTCCATACAGGAAAACGCCAGGCAGGGAATGCCCGCTGCACCCGCCGCCAACATTTCCGGATGAAGTTGCGCCATCCGTGAATGAGGCTCCGCAATGGTGGGCGCGAACCAAAGGCCTGGGATGAACCCCATCCGGGTGAGATTCCGAGCCAGCTTTTTCATTCCCGAGGGAAAGAGGGAATTCGGCTCCCATTCCCCGTAGCAATACTGCCACCCGTCATCAACGATGATGCGTTTGACATGCTTCGAAAGCACCGGATCCGAGGCAATCAGTTCCGCATTTTTGTAGACCTCATCCTCCGTAATCGTCCAACGGTAGTAGTCCCAGCTGTTCCAACCGCTTTCCTGCGGGGTGGCCTGCGGACCACTCGAACCCATCTGGGCATCCGCCCAATCCACCATCAGGTCATGGCCCTTGGAGGATGTGGAAACACGGACTGGAGCGGAGCGGAGGGTTCTGCGGCTGCTGGGCTCAAACAAGGTATAAGCCGTAAGCTCCCGAACCCTGGTTCCGGAGAACTCGCAGGAAAAGCAAGAGATGTCCTTCTGCAAAAGGGGGTGGGAAAGCCGCAACGTTTGGGCATTCCTTGTGATCGCGATCCAGAAGCTGCTTTCAGCCCTTGCCTGTATCCCCTTTTGGAGCAAAAAGCTTTCACATCCACCCATTTTCCGCCCGTGAGTGAGAAGGTGAGCGGCAGGGAATCCTTCAAACTGAATCGGCAGCAACCTGACGCTCCCGGCCTTGCGCAGCAAGCGGCACTCCAGTGAAACCTCCAGCAATTCGGATTCCGTCACCGGACCTCGGAGGCGAAGTTTCCAGCTCCCGGAACGATTGGCGGCCTCGTAGGCCCATTCCCGACCATTCTTGTGGGACAGCTTCCAGATAAATGGCCCCTGGTTGAGTCCATCCACTTCGGCGGAGGCTGAGAATTTGAGACAGGGAAAACCAGGCACACTCAGGCAAAACAATTGAGACTCCTGGTCAAATTTAAAAAAACCCTCAGTTGACATGATTTGGAAAACTCAGCAGTTGATCACAGGGAGAATAATCCGGGAGGGATACTCCGGTGAGTGGAAGATGGTTTGATGAGCCACGACCATCTCAACATCAGTTGCCACATCGTTCCCTGTGTTGAGGTTTCGACCAAACGCCGGGAAGTTGCTGCTTGCGACTTCCAGCCTGAGTTGATGCCCCTTTTTGAACACATAGGAAGTGGGGTTACACTCGATGGAAAATTCATAAACATCTCCCGGTTGAAGAAGCCGGTGAGAATTTCCGGCATCCCGATACCGTGCACGGATGATACCGTCGGTCACACTCATGGCTTTGCCATTGGAACGGACATCCACCAGTTTTGCCGTAAAATCGGTATCCCGTGCGGAGGACGAAGCATAAAGTTTCACTGTCACCGGACCCGTTACTTCGATATCCCGGGTCAATTTATCCGAGGTATAAACAAGCACGTCGTTTCGCAGCTCAGTCTGAGTCTGATCACGGGGGCCGATATTGGAAAAATCCCAGGCACCTCCCAATGTGGGGACGGGATTTGCGGGATCGTATTCGAAGTGGTCCTCCGGGCCCGACGCTGCAGCATCCAAGCGGCCATCGCCACCGGACGTATTGGCATGACCTCTGCTGGAAAGAAACATTTCGTTCCAGGAGGTTCGAGCTAGCGGCCATTCGTATTCATCGCGCCACTCGTTGGCACCCATAACAAAGAGGCGGATGGGCGCCACTCCGGTGTCATACGTCGAGTTCTTTGTGGAAAAATGTTTGATGAAGCCGATTTCCTGGTCGTAGAGGTCGGTGATTTTTCCTGTGTCTCCGAAATCCTCCTCATCCAGCGCGCACACATTGATGCTGTGTCCCCAGGGACCGATTAAAATCCGGCTGAATTTTTTTACCGCCTCGCTTCCCCCATGTTCGCGCAGTCCGTTAAAGAGGTCAAAAATATCGCCAACGAAATGGTCGAACCATCCCGTGCGGATGAAGGCAGGAGCCTGTATTGAATTCAGGTGCGTGCCCGCGGAACTGGCTTTCCAGAAACCATCGTTATGCGGATGCGAGAGAACATCGCGCCAAAAAGGAATTTCCTTCCCGCCGGAATAGACGTCCATTTCCAAAAGCGGGAGAAAGCTGCGGATTTGATCCTGATCCGAAACCAGTTTGGGTGCCAGGGTCCAGCGGGTCTGCCAGCCAAGACGGAAGGCTCCGCCCCGATAGTTGGCATGATAAAACTCCGAGCCAATCAAGCAGGGAGTGAAGCACTTCAAGGCCGGGTGCCCTGTGATGGCGACGGCAATCTGGGTGGCTGAAACGTAGGAGCCTCCATACATTGCAATGTTGCCATCGCACCATGGCTGTGCGGTTATCCAGTTAAGCGTGTCTTCGCCATCATTTTTTTCATTCATCCAGGGATACCATTCTCCCCCGCTGCGAAACTTTCCCCGAACATCCTGGCGAATATAGGCGAAGCCGCGCTCCGGCCATTCCAGTTCGCCGCCCTTGCTTAGGGAATCATAAGGCGTGCGCGAAAAGAGCACGGGGAAAGGACCTTCCGGATCAGGCAAATAAATCTGAGTTGAAAGCTCGACACCGTCGCGCATGGGTACGCGAACATTCAGATAGGCAATGGCGGAGTAA
>JBGSSC010000363.1:0-3953 GCA_041737265.1 Terrimicrobiaceae bacterium
CTTGAGCGACGCCTCGGCAGCCTCCCGCCACTCCCCGTACGTTGATGGCTGGAATTCGTCGAGGGTCAGGGTTTGCTGGTTGTTCATTGCAGTTGGGTTCAATGGGAAATTTCCTCGATGGTCACATCCACCCGCTTGCCGTCGATGGTGAGTGCCATGTGATGCGCTCCACCCGCGGGTGGAGGAACAGCGGACGCAGCGGGAGCCACCGGAGCCGGAGACACGGCCGCGGGCGCAAGCAACTTTTCATACTCGCGGGGAAACATCGCGAAGAGCACGCACGCTTCATCGTCCGCAGGAAGACCTTTCGCCGTTAATTCCGAACGCAGTTCCGGCATGCGGGGCTTGAGCGCATCGGCGGGCCTGGCTGCAAGCCTCACCCGACCGGTGTTTTTCTCGGCAAGCTTCAGCACCTCGGCATCAATCGGCCCGGGAGTGCGGCCATAATTGCCAAGCGCGATATCCATCGCCTGCGGAGAAAAATTTTTCCATGCTCCGAACTTCACGTTCAACATCGCCTGCGTCCCCACAATCTGGGAAATCGGCGTAACCAAGGGAGGCCACCCCAGCGCTTCCCTCACCTTCGGGATCTCGGCCAGAACCTCCGCAATCCGGGTGTCCATCTTCAGTTCCCGGAGCTGCACACGGAAGTTGGACAACATGCCCCCCGGCACCTGGTAGATGAGGGTATCGCTCTCGACGACCTCATTGGCATGGGAGGTGAATCCGGAAAGCTCCGCATACACCCCGGTGAAATATTCCCGGAGTTCGGCAAGCTTCGAACGGTCAATGGAGGGACACCTCGGATTCCCCTCCAGCAGTGCGAGCATTCTCAAAGTGTCTGGCTGCGAGGTTCCGTTGGCAAACGGTGAGATCGAAGTCTCCACGGCGTCCGCTCCGGCATCAATCGCCGCCAGATACGAGGCCGCCGCAAGTCCCGCCGTGTCGTGACTGTGCAGGGTCATGGGCAGCCCGGTCAGCTTTTTGATTTCAGCAACAAGCTGCGCCGCAATCCTCGGAGTGATCACCCCGGACATATCTTTAATCGCAAGGGAATGGCAGCCGAGTTCCTTAAGCTCGCGGGCATACTTCACGAACGCCTCCTTCGTGTGAACCGGGCTCGTCGTGAAACAAATCTCCCCGCGGGCATGCTTGCCCGCCTTGCGGACCGCAGCAATCGCGGTTGTCAGGTTCCGGGCATCGTTCAGTGCATCAAAAATGCGGAAAATCTCCATCCCTGCCGCAGCCGAAGCTGCCACAAAAGCCTCCACCACATCGTCGGGAAAAGACGCATATTGAACAATATTCTGTCCCCGCAGAAGCATCCCCTGCGGCGTCTTGGACGCCACTTTGGCGATCGACCGGATCCGGTCGAAGGGCTGCTCACCCAGAAACCTCAAACAGGAATCGATGCTCGCCCCCCCCCATGTCTCCAGCATCCCGAAACCCATCCCATCCAAAATTGCGGCTGCCGGAAGCATCTGCGGGGTGGTCATCCGGGTGGCGGCCATCGATTGGTGTCCATCCCTCAAAACGGTGTTGTTGAAACTGACTGCTGACATGATTTTTACTAGTATAAGTTTTTCTAATTTATGTCAACACCCTGATTTGACATTTGTGGAATCTGCCCGCGGGCACAGGGTCAGCGAGGTATCGCGAACTTTGGGAGTTGTGGCGCTTGACTTTACGTCGCGCAAGCCGCACTTTCCCCAATCCACTAATTTCAGAAGCCTATGAAACGCACCTACCAGCCATCCAAACGCACACGCAAGCGTCAGTTCGGCTTTCGCGCCCGGATGAAAACCAAATCAGGGCGCGCGATCCTCTCGCGACGCCGTCAACGCGGACGCAAACGGCTCCTGCCGAAGGGTGTGGAAGTTCATTACGCCCGGCACACCCAGGCCTGAGCGTCTCCGCTTTCCGCGCTCGGCGCGGATGAGCGGCTCTTCCGACTTTGCGCAAGTGCGCGCGAAGGGAGCAGTCGCGCATGGGCGGTTGCTCCGGGTTTCCTGCATCCGCCTTGACGATTCCGACGCAGGCACATGTTTCGGGTTTGTGACCTCGCGAAGGGTGGGAGCGGCCGTCGTGCGGAACCGTGTCCGCAGGAGACTGCGGGAAATCGTCCGCTCGCTTCGACCCGGCATCGGTCCGGGTTGGTTGGTGGTAACGACGGCAAAGCCGGCCGCCTCCGAGAGCTCGTTTGATGCTTTACGACAGGAATGGTTGCTTCTCGCTGCAAGGCTTTCTATTTTCACCGTTCCGCAATGAAAGGACTTCTCATTTTTATAATTCAAATTTACCGCTACGGCCTCTCACCGGCGCTTCGCGCTTTGTGCGGTCCGGGTGCCTTGTGTCGCTACGAACCCAGTTGTTCCGCATACGCCATGGAAGCGATCCGTGTCCACGGCTCGGTGGCCGGAGTGGTTCTCGGCCTGCGCCGGATCGGGCGGTGCCATCCGTGGGGAGGATGCGGGTATGACCCTGTGCCCGCGATATTCCGGCCGCATGCGGGCGAGACCGGGAGGGTAAGATAATGGACCGTCAGGGCTGGATCGCTGTCGTTCTTTGCATTGCCGGTCTGGTGGCATGGCAATGGTTTTACGTCCAAAATTATCCCAAGCAACCGGAGGCTCCGGTGCCTGTGGCAGTGGCCACGCCCACCCCGGAGTCCCCGTTGCCCGCAGCAACAGCAACAGCACCGGCTGCGATGAGTCCGGCGACAAATGATGCTCCGTCAATCTCCTCCCGCGAAGAGAGCCTCGCGACGAAGAAGGCCGAATACATTTTCAGCAACGACGCCGGGGGAATCGAGAGGGCGATTCTGCTCCTCCACCTCGGTGAGGAAAAGCAGGCGGTCTTCCTCAATGGCAGCCGCGCAATGCCCATTGGTGCCATGGGGTTCGAAGCGGGCAAGATTGCCGGAGGGTTTGACATGGAGATCAACCGCGGCGAAGGGGCCGCGATCTTCCGGAAAACCGAGTCGGACGGGCTCGAGATCACCAAACGTTTCACGGTCCCCGCCGAAGACGCAGTGGACCCATACCTCGTCAAACTGGCGGTCGAGTTCCGCAATCCCACGGACAAGCCGCTTTCGCGGGCGGCCTATTTTGTGAGCACCGGGGGCGCTGCCCCGATTCACCCGAAGGATCTGCCGATGTACACCAAGTTCAAATGGATGCACGACGGCAAAGCCTCGGGAATCGACGTCAATTGGTTCAACGCCTCCGGCCTCCCGTTGCTTGGCATCCAATGGAGCGGGCCCAAGTCGTTGTTCTTCGAAATGAAACCCGATGTGACATGGGCCGCAGTCACAAGCCAATATTTCAGCACGATCGTCACAACAGAAAAAACCCGCGGTGTTTCCTCCTGGGCCACACGTTTCGACACCCGCAAGCTGAACGACTCGCCGGTTTTCGGCATTCAGGGTGCCCTTGGAATGCCTCCCCTTTCTCTGGCTCCGGTGGAGACAGTCAGTGAGACGTTTTCCATCTATGCCGGGCCCAAGGATCTCACATTGTTGAGAGGCCTCAAAGGCGGGCAGGACGCCACCCTCGACTTCGGCATGTTTGGATTCATCAGCGAGTTCTTGCTCTGGGCGATGAATTCCCTGCACTCCCTCACCGGCAACTTTGCCCTCGCGATCATCATTCTCACCCTCATCATCAAGTCCGCACTCTGGCCGGTTCAGAACAAGGCGACCAATGAGATGCGCAAGATGTCGGCGCTCTCGCCGAAGATGACCGAGATGCGGGAGAAGTTCAAAGACGACCCGCAGAAGCTCAACGAGGAGATGATGAAAATGTACCGCGAGTATGGGGTGAATCCCTTCAGCGGCTGCCTCCCGATGCTGATCCAGATTCCGATTTTCTTCGGATTTTACGCAATGCTGGGCAGTGCGATCGAACTCCGGAACAGCTCGTTCCTCTGGGTCCACGACCTTTCCCAACCGGACA
>JBGSSC010000118.1:0-3285 GCA_041737265.1 Terrimicrobiaceae bacterium
GAACCGGGCGCAGGTCCTCCGCAAGTTCGCGATCGCCGGAAGAGCGGCTGGCCACGGCCATTACTTCATTGATGGCGGTCTCGAGGCGTTCTTTCGCAGCGTCGGTCTGGGACGGGAGAGCGGCTTGAAGCGGGAGCAACAAGGCAAGGAGAAGAAGGAGTGGTTTCATGGTTCGTTGGTGGTGGTGGTTTCTTCCTCCTGGACGCTGCCGAATGCCATCCTGCCGATGAGTGACTCCAGATCGACCGCGGACTCCGTGAGGATGATTCGTTCGCCGGGTGCAAGGAAGACTTCGTCTGCGCCGGGTGAGAGGGCCACGTATTTGTTTCCGATGAGCCCGGAGGTTTTGATGGATGCCATGGAGTCGGTCGGCAGCCGGAGTTGGGTGGAAATTCGAAGCGTGGCGATGGCGCTGTAATCGGTGGTGTCCATTTTCACGGCGTCGACCCTGCCAATGGGGACGCCGGCTACCAGGACACTGCTGCCCGGGTGGAGTCCGCCGGAGTTCGCGAAGCGGGCCTCTACGAGATAGGTGTCGCCATGGATGAGCGCGCCAGAGCCGAGTTTGATCGCCAGGTAGGAGACGGCGGCGATGCCCAGCAGCACGAAGATTCCGACGAGGATTTGAAGGTGGGATTGTTTCATGGATGGCTAAGAGGGGCGGGCTTCATGGCGTATGGCGGCGAGGGAGTTTCGAAGGGCTTCGGTATTGTCCCGGAACCCGCACACGACAGGGTGGGAGGAGCCGGAGAATTCAGCAGGAGTTCCTTCAAAGCAAATGCTCCCCCGGTCGAGAAGGGCGACCCGGTCGCTGGCTACAAGGGCCTCCGGAACATCATGAGTCACAATAAGGGCGGTGAAGTGGAATTTGTGCCGGTTGTGCGCGATCATGGCAAACACGTTGTTTCTGCGGATGGGATCCAGGCCGGCGGTTGGCTCGTCGAACAAGACGAGGTCCGGCTGCGTGACGATCGCCCGGGCAAGCGCAAGGCGTTTTTGCATGCCGCCGGAGAGCTGGCTGGGGTAGCGGGAACCGTGTCCATCCAGGTCGAGCTGCCGCAAGGCCTCAAGACTGCGTTCGCGGATTTCCCTGTCAGTAAGCCGGGTGGTCTGCTCCAGCGGAAGCGCCACGTTTTCGAGCGCCGTCAGCGAATCGAAGAGGGCGTTGCTTTGAAAAAGGAAGCTGCAGCGCCGCAGAAACCGGGCATGAGCGGAAGCATCCGCGGAGCCGATGGCCTGTTGGTCAAAGCGGATCCGCCCGGCATCGGGCTGTTCGACATGGGCCACACATTTCAGGAAGACGGATTTTCCGGCTCCGCTGGGGCCGAGCACGGAAAAAATACTGCCCCGCGGCACGGCCAGATCGACTCCCCGGAGCACATGGTGGCTGCCAAAGCTTTTGTGCAGGTCTTCGATTTGAAGCAGCGGAGCCGGTTCGGCGGGGGTCATGTTCGAATCAGGAAAGAGGTGATGATGTAGTTGCCTGCGAGCACGAGGATGCTGGATTGGACCACAGAAATGGTTGTGGAGGCGCTGATAGCCTGGGCACCGGTTGCGAAGCGGTTGCGATGTGCGTTGAAGCCATGGTACGAGCAGATACTGATGGCGAGAAGGCCGAAGGAGGCGGCTTTCAGGAGACATTCCCAGATGTCGCGGGAATCGATCGCCTGCTCAACAGATGACCAATACACCCCCGACTCCACTCCGAGCAGCAGGGAACCGGAAAGACTGCCTCCCCACAGGCCGATGACAACGAAAAGAGCCGTTTGCAGAGGAAAAACCACAACGGCCGCAATCAGGCGCGGAGCCACCAGGTATCCGCGGCTGTTGATCCCCATGGTTTCCAGCGCCACGATTTGTTCGGTGTTGCGTTGAATTCCGAGCTCCGCCGCCAGGGCGGACCCCGCCTGCCCGATCAGCATGAGGGCAGCCAGCACGGGAGCGAGTTCGCGAACGAGGCTGAGCGAAACCAGAGCTCCCAGCAGCCCCTCTGAGCCAAACCGGCTGAGAACGTAGTATCCCTGTAATCCGAGCACCAGACCGGTGAAGAGCCCCACAATCAGGATCACGGGCAAACAGAGCGCGCCTTGCTCGTAAAAAGAACGAATGATCCGCCGCAAGAGCCTTCTGGACTTGATCGATGACCGGAACGCCTCTTCGGTAAAGAGCGCGAAATCTCCCAATCCCGAGGTGATATCCACGGCCTGGCGACCGACCCACTGCAAGGTCTTTGGAATCGCACCAAAGATGCTGGATTCGATTTTGGTCGTCATCAATTTACCCTTAACGCGATGGCACCGAGACCGGCAATGCCGAAGAAGGCCAAGGCTCCCCGGGTTGCAGGCATGGGGAAATATCCCTGAGTTCGACGATCACAAGATAGCCACCCTGCGCGAAAACGGCCCGCAGCACAAGCCACGGGAGGGCTTTGTGAACAAACAACCAGCGCACGCACAACCTGTGTTTGTGGCGAATGTAACGCTTTCCATTGACGATGACCTTCTTAAGCGGGGACGCAACTACGCCCGACCACCGGGTGAAAGATGAAAGCAACGCTTGAGATGTTGCTCCCAAGACCGGAGGATTCCGCCCATGCCGATACGAGTCTATGCTGATACATCTGTCTTTGGCGGGGTGTTCGATCCGGAGTTCCAGGAACCCAGCCGCACGTTTTTCGAGCAAGTGCGCGGGGGCAGGTTCCAGTTGGTCATTTCGGACACCGCACAAGCGGAAATATTGCCTGCACCTGAGCGGGTGCGGCTGTGGTGGGACGAATTTTTGCCGTTGGCCGACTATGTCGGTGTCAGCGCACCGGCCATCGCTCTGCAGCAGGCCTATTTGAAGGCAGGCATCGTGACGCCCAAATGGGAGGCAGACGCCCTCCATGTGGCGGTGGCCACAGCCCAACGGTGCAGGGTCATCGTCAGTTGGAATTTTCAGCACATCGTCCACTTCGACAAGATTCCTCTCTATAACGGAGTGAATTTAATCAACGGATATGATACGCTCTCTATCAACACCCCATCGGAGGTGATCAGCTATGAAGAATAAGACATTTGATTGCGTAGAAATGAAGCGTCAGGCGCAGGAGCGTATCTACGAACAAACCCGCGAAATGACAGCGGAAGAAAAACTTGCCTACTATCACCGGATCGGGGACGCCGCCCGTCAGCGCCAGAACGAATTGCGAGCCAAGTTGAACCAGGTCCCACAACACGTCTGATACGCGAGGTGACCGCCCCGCAAACACCTGACCTGTTGGCATCCGGGGCGACGGAAGACGAT
>JBGSSC010000392.1:0-2239 GCA_041737265.1 Terrimicrobiaceae bacterium
CAAAGGCTGGCTGGGCCTCTGAGGTGTCAGGCACCCGGGCTGCGGAACCAGAGCGTGCGTGCGGCACGCTCTACTGAAATGTCCGTGAGGGAGGGTACTTCGTGAAAGCCATGGGCACCCGGGCACCGGAGGGAGGCAATCCTGCGCAGATCCTTCATGCCGAGACCGGAACAATTTGTCGAAAGAAGGATCCCTCCACCGGGCTCAGCGCATGCAAGAGCCAGCTTGACCAACTCGCCAAGCTGGTCTTCCGCTCGAAAAACTTTGCCTCCCCTGCCCCGTGAAAAAGTCGGGGGGTCGAGAATAATCGCATCGAACCGCTCGCCCCGGCGGGCCAGACGGGGCAGGCACTCAAAGACATCATCCGGATAGAAACGGTGCCCGGTCAGCGGAAGGTTGTTAATTTCAAAATTCCGCCGCCCGCGGGTCAGCACAGCTTTGGATAGGTCGATACTTGTTGTCAGACCGCCGGCAGAAGCAGCTCCCACCGAGAAGGAACAGGTAAATGCAAAGCAGTTAAGAATACGCTTGGGAGCCAGGAAGCACAGCCTGGAACGGTTTGCCCTCTGGTCGGGAAAGAACCCGCACGAATAGCCGAGCGAAAAATCCACTTCATAAGCAAGGCCCGACTCACGGCAGAGAAACCGTGTGGAGGGCGGACCCCCGATGGGAAAGACCGGCCACGGGGTATCGCTCTTCCCGGGCGCATGAACTAGGCGGCGGCAAAATACGGCCTCCGGGCGGTGGCCTCGGGAATGCATCTCCGCAACGAGAGGGAGCGGGTCCGTCTCTTTGAACATCGAGAGCAGAACCGCACTGCCGAAACGCTCAATCCAGAGGCCCGGCGAGTCCGCAAGCCGGAAGGCATCGGTGCCGGAGGCTGCAAATTTTTCGATTTCCGTGGAGGCCAGCCACTTCAGCCCGGCTTTCCCATGGTGTCCGCGTGCCGTGATTTCAGGAGGCACGGGAAGCCATGGCCGGAAGGGGCGGAAGCGGGCAATCAATGGCATCGGCAATCGCCCGCAGCAGCTCGTATTCGTAGGGAACAATAATCCCGTCATGAGCCGCACTTTGGGCGCAGGCATTAAGGACCGTTCTCTTAACGTCGGGAGACCCTTCGGCCAAACGGTCGAGGGCCGCGCCAACAGCGGCCAGATCACAGGTTTCGCCAAGCGTCATCGGGTAGGAGGAGGACTTAAAAAGCAGCTCCCGGATGCCGACACGGAATGCGGCTTCGCGATCAGCCGGGGAATCATGACCCACGAAGACAATGGCCGTAAGCAGGGTTTCAATATCGCCAAGCAGGGGAATGATGGAGCGAAAACGGACGCGGGCACCTGTGGACTTTGTGAAATAAAGCTCCAGGTGCCTGAGAAGGATTTTTTGCAGGACAAACTCGAAGAGATCGATTTGGGAATCACTCTCCACAAGATGCTTAATGCAAGCCTTGAATTCCTCATATTGAGAATCGGAGAGGCCCCGCAGCGTCGGAATTGCAAGGTCGACGAGGGCAATCCTTCCCGAACCGGTGATCTCGTCCCTGCGCTCGAGGTACCTGATTGTTGCAAGGCGGGTTGATTCCGGAGCCGGGAAGCCTTTGAGTTGCTGAGCCCTGCGTGTTTCATCCGTGTCGAGCAGAAGCGAATAGACAAGCGCACATGCGGGCAGGGTCTCGCGGGCAGCCTCCCTGCTGAAGTCCGGAAGCCCGGCGAGCAGCGCCGCAGCAAGCCCTGTGGACATCCCGGGCCCGCGCTGAAACATCCCGGCAGGACTCGCGGCCGGGTCGGATGACGGACGGGGTTTAGCCACAGGGGGCACCGGCACAACCCGCGAGGGATCGAAATTTGGCGCAATGGCCGCTATGCGCTCCGGCAATGGCGGGTGGGTTGAAAACAGGGCAAAAAACGAATCGCCCAAACCATCTCCAAAAAACATGTGACTCGCTTCTGCTGACCGGGGGCTGACGAGGCGGGCCGTAAACTTGCCTATCTTCCAAAGGGCCCCGGCGATCCCGTCGGGATTCCGTGTGTATTGAACGGCCGATGCGTCGGCTAAGAATTCACGCTGACGACTGACGGCGGCCTTGATCAGATTGCCGAAGAAGACGCCGATCCATCCGACAAGGTAGAGAGAGAGTCCGGCTCCAAGCAGGAACAATACAAGCCCGCCTCCGCCTTTGCGTCCGTCCCTGTCGCTGCCGCCCTCCGAGGGCAGATAGAAAGTAATCCGGAGCAAAATT
>JBGSSC010000428.1:0-3315 GCA_041737265.1 Terrimicrobiaceae bacterium
CCAGATTGTAGAGCTGGCCGAATCCGGCCGGATAGTCGGATGCGAACATCTCCCGCGGGTGGAAGACGAAGCGCATGTTTCCGCGGCGGACGCTCTTGCTCCAGGGGAGTTCTGTCACGCCCAGCCGCTTGGGATCTCCGGCATCGCCGTGCAGAAGAGGTGTGAGATCCTGGCCGTCGGCAGTTTCAGGCAGTGGCAATCCGGCGAGCCGTGCGAGGGTCGGAAAGACATCGACTGCTTCCACGACGGAACTTGAGGTTTTCCCCGCGGGAAGGTGCCCGGGCCACCGCCAAATGAATGGGACGCGGGTGATTGCATCGTGACAGATGCCTGGAGCCTTTTCCATCAGGCCATGTTCGCAGGCATAGTCGCCATGATCGGCGGCGTAGACCACAATGGTGTTCTCGTCCATGCCAGCCGCACTTAAGCCGTCGAGCATCCGTCCCACGGCATGGTCCATATGAGAAATATTTCCGAGGTACCCATGCAGCTTCCGGCGGCGTCCGGCTTCAAAGGTTTTCGGTTCGAAAGCCTGCCATGGTTTGTTGCGGTAGTGTTCCGCCATGGCGATCAAATGGGGCGCCCGGTACGGGGAGGTGTCATCCGCGTTGGGGGGGAGTGATATCCGGTTCCCGTCGTAAAGGTTCCAGAACTGACGCGCTGGGGTGAAGCATTGGTGGGGTTTGGGCAGACTGAGATGGAGCACAAACGGGCGGTCGTCCCGGCGGCAGTCCCCGATGAACTTCAATGCTTCACTGACAGCCCAGCCTTCCTGGCTGGCTTCATAGTCCACGTCCGATGGCCGCGCGTCCAGTGACTGGCGGTCAAGTTCCGGCAATCGGTCGCCGTCCTCCAGCTGCTCCAGATGACGGGACTTGAGATACTTGGTATAGGCTGCCGAGCGTCCGCCGATACTGCTGCGGCCGCGGGCCGTCTCATGAAAGACATCGCATTCATCCTCGACCCAATACTCGGGGCAATGAATTTTTCCAATGGCTGCAGTCCGGTATCCGCTTTGCCGGAAGTGGGAGAAAAGCGACGGCAGCGGTCCGGGGTTTGCTCCTTCCAGGCCAAAGTAGCCATGGTTGTGGCAATACTGGCCGGAAAGATAGGATACGCGGCTTGGCGTGCAGATAGGACTCTGCACCACAGCCTTGTCAAAGCGCACTCCCCCGGCGGCCATGCGGTCCAAATTGGGGGTGAGTGCATCAGGGTGCCCCTGGTGTCCGAGGCATTTCGCATTGTGCTGATCGGAAAGAATGAAGACGATGTTGGGCTGGCTGTTCATGATGGGCCGGGGATTCGCGATGGGAGGTTCCTGCGGCTGATGGATTACTTCTGGGTGGGCCGGGCAGCGATCCGGAATCCGATACGGTCCCTTGCGTTGGTTCCCGGCTCGATGGCCCCGGAGCTCATTGCGGAAATTCCGGGGCCCGCCACACTGTAATTTCCTCCCAGGACGACGACTTCCCCGGGCGTTTCCGGATGCAGTGTGCTGGTCCACTCCCAGAGATTTCCGTTCTGGTCGAATGTCCCGAAATGGGATGGGCCGCCATTGCTCCCGACCGTGGTCACATTCCCTGCCACGCCATTCCACTCCGCGACAAGGTTGAAATTGGCGGAATTTCCCTCGCCTCCGGCGGATCCTTCGCCGGTCTCACTGGCGGATACCGGATCCGGCACCGTGCCGGATTGCGTCGCATGGGTCGAATAGCCTCCGGCATCAGCTCCGAGATAATATGCGGCCTTGTACCATTCATCCTGGCTGGGTATCCAATACGCCGCATCAGGGCTTCGCGAGACGAGATCGGCCATTGGCGGAGAGTAAATGTCGTGAAAGGTATAAGCCCCCGACTCGGTGTCCGCCCCTGCGGTTGCGCCGTTGTGGAGCCAGTTGGCAAAACGCGCTGCCGCGTAGAACGAGACAAAGTTGACCGGCTTCTTCTCGAAATTCAGCTTCACGCTGTATTTCGCCCCGTGATCAGCCCCTTCCTCAAAAAGAATGCCGCCCAATCCGCTTGTGGTCATCCCGGGGTGATAAAGACCTTTCAAATTTTTGCCGTCCGGATCCACCGCATTCAAAAAGAGGACAAACTGCGCGTTCGTCACTTCATGCTTCCCGATGTGGTATTCGTAGTCCACCGATCCACGACCGTTTGCCTGGTCGGGCAAATTGCCTGGCGCTCCCACGGGAACGGTTTCCATGGTCAGCAGCGGCTGGGCTGCTGCCTGGGCGGCGCAGACGAGGATTGAGGTCGCCGCGGCTGTGACGATCTTGCGAACCCGGGGAATCAGAGTGTTTTTCATGGTGTTTTTTGTCGGTGCGATCGTTCTCTGTGAGGAGAGGCTACTTCCAGAATTGTGGCAACTCCTCCCGGTAGGCCTCGAAGAAATCGTCCGCGATGCGGCGGGCCGAATGAAAATCCCGAACCCATGGATCCAATGCCATGCATCCGGACAAATCTCCATAACCTTGGTGAACAGTCCGCTGAACAACGTCACGTTGCGCATGGCATGGGCCTGGCCCCCGGGACCCCCGTTCTCTCCTGTAAACTGAAGAACCCCGTGCCGCGCGGGGATGACCAGATCTTTGTGCCAATACGGCACTCGCAGCTTCTCGCAGGAGACGATGACATAGCGGGAACCTTGGAGGGCCTCTTCCAGTTGCATGCTTGAAGTGACCCGGATCTTGCTGCTGCGTCCCGCCACCAGCTTTTCCGCGCGCTTCATCGAATGCGCCAGTTTGCCTTCGTCCACATCATACGGTACCAGTTCGCACCCATCATAAAGCGGATCGGGAAACATGCTGTTCAGGATGGCGTCGGTGAAATGGGACCCGCCCCCGATCATGGCTATCTTCATAAAAATGATTTTTCAGTTGTGAAGGAGCCCGACGATTGCGTATTAATCAATTAATGACAAGTTCTGATTTGGCGATATCTACTCCTTGCCGATCTGTGGAGGATCGGTTTCCGGGGGCCCCGCTTCGTGCCGCGGTGGTGGGCGGGGGGGCGGGCGGGCGTCTGAGTCTGAAAGCGCTTTCGGCATCCGGGCGATTTGATTTGGTGGCAGTGACGGATCTGCGGTCCTCCGTCTGCGAGGAATTGTCGAAGGCCTACCCGGGCATTGCGACGCATACGGATTACCGTCGCATGTTTTCCGAGCACGCTCTCGATGTGGTATGCGTCAGCACGTGGCCGGCATCGCATGAAGAGGTCGCCTGCGTGGCAATGGAAGAACTTCCGCTCAGAGGCATTCTCGTGGAGAAGCCCCTGGGCAACACGGCGGCGTCAGGCCGCAGAATCCTCTCCGCGA
>JBGSSC010000439.1:0-2538 GCA_041737265.1 Terrimicrobiaceae bacterium
TCAGATTGGAATAAGGGCGAGTTGGACAGCTATCTGATCGAAATCACGGCCGAGATTCTTGCCAAAAAGGACGAGGACGGCAGCCCGTTGGTGGCAAAAATTCTCGACACGGCCGGGCAGAAAGGCACAGGGAAGTGGAGCGTGGAGAGCTCACTCGATCTGGGCATTCCGATCACCCTGATGGCGGAAGCTGTTTATGCCCGGTGCGTCTCGGCATTGAAGGACGAGCGGGTGAAGGCATCGCGAAAGCTCAAGGGACCGAAGGCGGCAATCCCCGGTGCTGCGACAAAGCGAGCGGCTCTCATCGCAGAAATCCGCGACGCCCTCTACGCGTCGAAGATCATCAGTTATGCTCAGGGCTACATGCTCATGCGTGCAGCAGCAGCCGAGTATGGCTGGCACCTCAATTGGGGGGGCATTGCCTTGATGTGGCGTGGCGGGTGCATCATCCGTTCTCGATTCCTGGGCAAGATCAAAGACGCCTTCGAGACCAATCCGAAACTTACCAATCTCCTGCTCGACAAATACTTCACAGCAGAGGTCAAGAGGTGCCAAAAAGCCTGGCGCAACGTGGTCTCCCTCGCCGCCAAACGGGGAATCCCGGTTCCAGCGTTCTCGACGGCCCTGGCATTTTACGACAGCTACCGCTCGGAAGTTCTCCCCGCAAACCTGCTGCAAGCCCAGCGGGACTATTTCGGGGCTCACACTTATGAGCGGACTGACAAACCCCGCGGGGAATTTTTTCATACCAACTGGACCGGACACGGCGGCACAACAGCCTCCAGTACCTACAACGTCTAATCCGGCGGGGCCGGTGCCAGAGTCGGGGTGATGGCAAGGGGACCCGGTGAGAAACGGTCGCCAACGCCGCCGCATTAGTACAATTTTGCTGCGCAAAATGGAGGGAAACGCTTCGTCGTTTCCCAATCCTCACGGTTCCGACGACGCCCCTCGGCTTGGCTCGGGACCTTGAGCCCGTCGAAACGGCCGAACCCTCCATCATTCACCAGGGCCAGCTTTGCTCTCCTTTGCGCTTGATGGTGAATCCAATTGCGGCAAACAGGTTGAATCAACTTGTGGCGATGGGGCGGTCGGTCTCGAGGATACCTCGAACTTTGGGGAACAGCCGAATTGCCTCGATGATCATCCAAATTTCAAGGAGGCAGGTTGCCAGAGCAATGGCAACGAGAAGGGCGTTGCCCTGACTCCACCAGGCGGGGTTTCCGGGGTCGCCGATGAAGGTCTGCCAAAGCATGGCCCACATGGGCATCACGAGCATGAAGATCGCTGGTAAAACGAAGAACCAAACCGGAACGTTCCGCCGCCAAAGGAAAAATGAGATGACAAGGAAGGACAATCCGGCAAGCAGTTGGTTGGTGGCACCAAAGAGCGGCCAGAGCAACATCCCCCCCTTTCCGAGGTTGCCCCATGCCCACTCCTGACCGGCCGGTGGAATGGCTGCAAGAGCAGCCGCTGAAGCCACCGCAAGAAAAGTGGCACCATGCGCATTGGTGAATATTGCGAGGAGCGGAGCGATGAGAGGCAATCGACCGGCACCGGTCTCCCTGCAGACGTGGGCGAGTTCCTGCACAACGTAACGCTGTAACCGGCACGCGGTATCAAGGGTGGTGGCCGCGAAGGATGCGACGAAGACTCCCATGAGCGCGACGGCCACGCCGGCCGATATCCCGAAGCTCTTGAGAAGATTTGCCGAGCCGTCCACGAAGTTGGCCACAAGGGGACCCAAGCCCGCAGACCACTGCGAATAACGCGAAGCCCACGCGGCATCGCCGGAAAGGATCGCACCGCCGGGTCCGGCAACCCCCAACCCCAGCGCCGCCGAACAAACGAGAATCACCATCACTGCCAGGAACCCCTCGGTGAGCATGGAGCCGTAGCCGACAAACCGCGCGTCGGGTTCCGATCGCAACTGCTTGGAACTTGTTCCGCTGCTCACAAGGCAATGAAATCCGCTGATCGCGCCGCACGCCACGGTGATAAACAGGAAGGGGAATATCGCGGGGGCTCCCTGCGGGCTCCAATTGACCATTGGAGCAGAGATTTCCAGAGCGGGCCTGGCGCCACCCTCCTGCATGGGCGCTCCACCAAAGATCGCAGCAACAATCATCCCCACAACAAGCAAACCCAACACGGACAGAAGTTGGAGGGAATTGATGAAATCGCGGGGTTGGAGCAACAACCAAACAGGCAGCACCGAGGCCACATAACAATAAGCAAGCAGGGCAATGACCCAGGTGAAATTTGACCAGCCGGCGAGGGCCTGGTTGAAGCTGTGGAGCCAGCCGACATCTCCAAAAACCACGCTCAAGTACATGAGACCCAAAACAAACACCGAAGGCCAGATGATGCCCGCCCCGCGGCGGTGAAACCAGATCCCAATGGCAACCGCCAGAGGTATCTGCACCAGACAGGGAAATATTGCAGAGGGAAACTGCCGGAACACGCTCGCAATGACCAAACCGAAAATTGCCAAAACAATCGCCAACGCCATCAGAAGTAGGAGCAGGAACAAAATGC
>JBGSSC010000457.1:0-7998 GCA_041737265.1 Terrimicrobiaceae bacterium
TTTGTGCAGTTGCCAAATTACCGGGTGGGTCTGCGGGCGTTGGCGGTTCTGCGGGAATCCCAACGTAAGGCACTGCAACTGCCCCACACCGGAATGGCCGTCACCATCGATGTGGGCGATGTGGCAGAGCTTCATCCCGCAAACAAGCTGGACGTCGGGGAACGCCTTTCACGTTGGGCGCTGAAAAATGAATATGGGAAAGAGATTATTCCCTCGGGGCCTTTGGTGCGCAAAGCCGAGCTGCAGGAAGGGAAGGTGGTCGTTCATTTCGACTATGCCACCGGCTTGAAAACCTCCAATGGCGAAGCCCCTCAGACTTTCGAAGCTGCCGGTCCGGATGGAAAGTTTCTGCCCGTATCCGCAAGGATCCAGGGCGAAACGATCGAAATTCAAGCGCCGGACAAACAGGCGATTCAATCCATCCGCTACGGTTGGGACAGCAGCCCTCCGGTCAATCTGGTGAACTCGGAAAACCTCCCCGCATCCCCCTTTGCGATAGACGCTACCCCTTACTCTGATCGCTAAAAATCCTTCTTGGGTCAAAATCCGGCACGAA
Organism: Terrimicrobiaceae bacterium; assembly: GCA_041737265.1. Lineage (GTDB taxonomy): Bacteria > Verrucomicrobiota > Verrucomicrobiia > Chthoniobacterales > Terrimicrobiaceae > JBGSSC01. The sequence continues at coordinate 557 of JBGSSC010000457.1, forward strand.
TCAAATGCATAAAATCCTCACCATGTTTCAAACCTTACCTTTTCCTGCTCCCGTCAAGATTCTAAGACGCCCCCTGTGGCTTGTGTTCCTTCTTCACCTTGCTTTTTCCATTACAGCATGGGGCGGGGAGCTGTGGCTGCCTGCGGTTTTGTCGAACCATGCGGTATTGCAACGGGGGTCGGCCACACCGGTCTGGGGCAAGGCTGCGGCCGGGGCGGAGGTGATTGTCGCACTGGGCGATCTCAAGACCACAACCACTGCCGACGGGCAGGGAAACTGGAAGGTCGGGCTCGATTTGAGGAAAACTGGACCCGGGCCGTTCCGCATGATATTTCGCTCGGGAGCCAAGGAGGTGATTCTGGACGATGTGGTGGTTGGCGAAGTCTGGCTGGCTTCCGGGCAGTCCAACATGGTGAGGACTCTTGGCAGAACACTTGGTGCCGAGGAGGAGATCCCTAAGTCGGCTAATACAATGCTGCGCGGGTTTACCGTTGCTCATGCTCACGCCGATCAACCGATGCAGGACGTCCAGGGGGAGTGGATTGTTTCCTCCCCGGAAACTTCCGGCGGGTTCAGCGCGGTGGCCTATCATTTTGGCAAGACCATCCAGGAAACGCTGGGTGTGCCGGTTGGCATCATCATCTCCGCAGTGGGAAGCTCAGTGGTGGAAACATGGACCAGCCGGGAGTCGCTCGACATCGTTCCAGAGCTTGCCGCCGCAGCAGAGAAAGTCAGACAACAAACGACCGACTATCCAGGGGCAAAACTTGTTTACCAACAGGCGCTCCAAAAGTGGCTGGAGCAAACAGGCCGTGCCGACCGGCGCGAGGCCACCCCGGAGGGTCTCCTGAGTGATGAATCGATTGTCTGGGAAAAAATCACAGTCCCGAACACTCCCTCCGATCGTGCCAAACCCGGTGCCGTTTGGCTGCGCAAAGCAGTGGAGGTACCCGCGGAGAAAGCCGGGCAGACCACATTTTTACAGCTCGGAATCGTGCACGGATTCGAGGAAATTTATTGGAACGGCCAAAAGATCGGTGCGACTGCCACCGATGAGGCCTTGCCGATGATTCGTCGTGACTTTGTCATGCGTGTGCCCAGGGAAGTGGTGCGCGAGGGAGCCAATGATCTCGCCATTCGGCTCTATTTCCCGACGGCAACACCCTTTCTTGAAGTGGCACGCGATCAATTCCGGCTCCGCAACGGCATCCCGCTTGCCGGAGAGTGGCAGATGCACCGCGAATACACGCTGCCAGCGGTGAACGAATCCGAGGCGGCTGGCGAGCCCCTCCGCCCGCGTCCACCGCCCTCCCCTGCCAAGAACTTCAGCAAGCTCTTCAATGCCATGATTCACCCGCTTGTACCCTATGGCCTGGCGGGCGTGATTTGGTATCAGGGCGAGTCGAACACGAACCAAGCGACCGGGTACCGCACGGCGTTTCCCCTGCTTATCAACGATTGGCGGAAATTGTGGAACCGGGACGACCTGCCCTTTTACTGGGTCCAGCTCACCGGCCATTTCGCCAAACCCTCGAAACCCCAGTCCGACAGCACGTGGGCCGCATTGCGGGAGGCCCAAACCATGACCCTCGCTCTGCCCTTCACCGGACAGGCCGTCACCCTGGATCTGGGCGAGGCGGAGGATATCCACCCGACGGAAAAAGCCCCCGTTGGCCACCGCTTGGCTGCCATTGCCTTGGCAAAGACCTATGGCCAGCCGGTTCCTTATCAGGGACCCGTCTTCGAATCTGCACGCTTTGTGGACGGCAAGGCGGCGCTGAGCTTTTCCGACACTGGCGGGGGGTTGTCTGCGAAGCCGTTGCCGGAGAAGCATGCGCTGTCTAAAATCCCGCCGAAATATGAGCCGTTGGTGCGCAACAGTCCCGACTCGGAACTGGAAGGATTCGAATTGGCGGGTGAAGACGGGATTTGGCATTGGGCGGATGGCCGGATCAATGGTTCGCAGATTTTGGTGTCGTCTGCCGCTGTCCCCTCTCCGCGTGCCGTTCGTTATGCATGGGCGGACAACCCGACCGGAAACCTGTGGGGGAAAAACGGCCTTCCCGCCGGCCCCTTCCGCGCGGAGGCTCCGCCGGGGACCTCATCGGGCCCTATTCCCACACCCTGATGCAGCCAAAACCCGTGTGCTGATATACCGCCAAATCCCGTTCTATTGATTCATAAACAACCCACCAAATGAGCACATCCCTTATTCCCACCGGGGCCGGTGATTCTTCATCACCCGCTATTCACCAGGCAGATTTCCACCACGACAATAAAAATGGACGGCGCGGAACCGCTACCCTCCAGCACTACAAAACAATAAAATACACTCTCTTCCTTCTGTGCGGCGCTCTCCTCAATGTGTTGCCCGCAGCAAGCAACGCCTCCGCAGCCAAACCCTCCCGTATGGTCTGGGTGGCGGAGGGCATTTCCATCGCTCCAATTATTGTCCCGGTCGAGGATCCAACCAAAGAAGTCCACAAGGCTGCCAACGACCTTGCCGGCTACGTGGAACGCATTACGGGCAGCCGTCCCGAAATCATTCAAGGCACTCCGGATCCCCTGCCCGGACGTGCGGTCTGGGTCGGCTATCAGCCGGTCTTGAACGCACTGTTCCCCGGTCTTGACTTCGACTTCCGGCATCCCGAAGAGATTCTTATTGCCGCGAACGACCGGTACCTGGTTATCGCGGGGCGCGACCGCGAATCGTTCATTATTCCACCTCCTCTCGTTTACCGCGCGACATCGGTGGGCGAGTTCGGAACTGCCAACGCGGTGAGCACTTTTATCCATGACCACCTTGGCGTGCGCTGGCTCTGGCCGGGAGAGCTCGGCACGGATATCCCGCGCCGCGACCGGATCGCCTTTGAACCCTTCACCTTCCGCTTTCATCCGCCGATTCGCTCGCGGCGCTTCCGTTTGGAGTCGAGATACGCACGGACCGATCAGGGCGAGGATGTTGCGGCGGTGAATTACTTCTGGGAAAACGCGCACCGGGTGAACAGCCGCAGCTCGCACATCCTGCCACGCGATCACGCCTACAACGATTGGTCCGACCGCTACCATGAAAAGCACCCCGAATATTTTGCACTTCAGTCGGACGGCTCACGCAGCCAAGGCCGCGATGCAAAACTCTGCGTGTCCAATCCAGATGTGGCAAAGCAGTGGGTGGAAAACCAAGTGGAAATTTTGCGCGAGAACCCGGGAGTGAGTTCGCTGGGGGCGACGCCAAATGACGGAGGCGGTTGGTGCACGTGCGAAGCGTGCGTGGCAATGGACCATCCCAAGGCCCCCCGCGGTGTTCACACCGAACGCTACGTCAAGTATTGGAACAACTTGATTCGCGGACTCCGGGAACGGGCACCGGACAGCAAGGTCTTCCTGGATGTCCTGGGTTATGGGACCTACAAGGCCGCGCCCATCGGGACGCGGCTCGAAGACGGCATTGCCGTATCGTTTGTCGGGCACTACCCCTTCTGCAGCAACGCCGAGTGGCTTCAGACCAGGGAGGATATGCGCCTCTGGAAGGCGGCTGGCACCAAGTTCATCGGCTACCGTCCGAATTTCGCTTGGTATGACGGCGGTTTCTGGGGCATGCCCTCCGTGGCAATGGAAAAGACCCACGCACTCTTCGAGGCACTCGCAGAGATGGATTGTCATGTCTTCGAAATCGATTCGGTCTTCCAGTTTTCGGCGACCCAAGGGCCGCAGAATTATTTAATGGCGCGCTTGGCCTACGATCCAAGCGCCGATGGGCGGGCCATCCTGCGCGATTTCTACGAACGTGGATTCGGACCGGCGGCGGAAGACGTGCAGGCTTATTACGAACTCTTGGAAAAAGCCCACTCCGAATTGGTGGAAAACCCGGCTTGGAGGGCATCCTCGAGCGCCCGTGCACAACACCTCGAATTGCTGCGCCAGGTTCACACGACCGAACGGCTTGCCAAGGCGCGCGAGGTGCTCGAACAAGCCCGTGCACGCGCGGAAGCCGCAGGGGTCGATCCCGTCTACGCCCAACGCGTGGCCTTCGTCCGCGCCGGATTGGAATTCGTGTCACTGAACATGGAGGCGGCGGCCGTTATGGAGCGGGTGCGGCGCTCCGAAGGCGGCGACCGCGAAGCGGTGGAAAAAGCCATCGAAATATGCGCCGCGCGCGACAAACTGTTGGCCGACGCGCCCCCCTTGGCCATTGATGTGCCGTATTTCCAAAACCGGGTCGTCAGCCCCGAATCCCCCATGTCGCGGCGGATGGGCGACTATATTGGACCGCCAAGCCCAAAGTTCATCAATGCAAAAGCAGTGGAACCTGCGAAAGCTCCCCGCCAACTTGCGGTCGCCGAAACGTGGCGCTAGGACTTCAGCGACAATTTCAACCGCGCAAGCCTGGGAGAGAATTGGGAGGTGGTTTCGGGTGACTGGAAAATTCAGGACGGGAAGCTGGTTGCCACCGGCGACCGGGTGGACAATGTCCTTCTGCTGACCCGCCCCATGCCGGCTTTGCAGCGGATCGAGTTCGTTGCTGCATCCGTTCCGCCGGGCTGGGAGCAGGACCCGCAAGCCAAAGCCGGCGAAGCCAGCGACCTGGGTGCCCGCCTCCACGCCAACGCTGAAAAGCCACTGAGCGGTTACACCCTGCTTTTCGGTGCCCGATTCAACAGTGCCAACGTCGCGCGCCGCGACCGCGACATCGTGCTTACCGACTCCGCAGAAGCGCGCATCAAAATCGAACCCGGGCGCTTCTATACCATCGTGGCGGAATTCGACGGCCGGCATGTGCGAATGTCCGTTGATGGAAAAACGGTTCTCGAGTATGAAGAAAAGGTCCCCCTGGTTGGCCGCGGCCACGACCGGATTGGTCTCTATGCCTACACCCCGATGCAGGTGAAATCCGTGCGCGTCTTTACCGCGGAAGCCCGTGAGACCGAATACTACGATGATCCGGACACAAACTAGCGATGAAAACTCTCGAAATTGGAAACCGGCGGGAATTGTTCATCGATGACTATTTGATCCACCGCCTCGTCGGGGGGGCGGCCAAGCGTTTGCATAGTCCGGTCCGGCGCGAGGCGGCACTCGTGACAGACAAGCCTTGGGAAGGCTGCTGTTGCTCTTTCCCGACCGTGACCCGTGGGGGCCGGGGCTACCGTCTCTACTACAAGGGATGGCAAATCAACCTCGAAGACTTCGATGGAACAACAACCACCCGGCCTCCCACCATTTGCCTGGCGGAAAGCACGGACGGAATTCACTGGGAACGTTTGAACGTCAATTCCTTCGCGTATGACGGAAACTGCGAGAACAACATCATTTGGATGGGCGTAGGTGAGGACCATCTGGGCATGCACGGGTTTTCGCCGTTCCTGGACAGCAACCCCGATTGCCAGCCAGACCAGAAGTGGAAGGCAGTGGGGGGCGGGTGGCGTTACATCCACCACGGACTCTACTTGATGGCGTCGCCCGATGGCATCCATTGGTCCCTAATCTCGGACCAACCTTTCCTGGCCGGGTATTCACTGGATTCAAACAACACCGTGCATTGGATTCCGGAGGAAGGCTGTTACCGCATCTTTCTCCGCCACTACACCGAGGGGGTCTACAAGGGAATCCGCAACATCATGACCGCCACCTCGACCGATCTGAAAAACTGGACGGATCCGGTGGAGCTGGATTTCGGTGATACTCCCGCCGAGCATCTCTACGACAACAACTTGGTGCGCTACCATCGTGCTCCGCACATCTGGCTCGGTTTCCCAACCCGTTATATCGACCGCCCGTGGTCACCCACGCTGGAGGCGCTTCCGGAACCCGACCACCGCCTGCAGCGTAAAAGGACGATGGGGCGATTCGGCACCGTGCTCACCGAGCCCCTTCTCATGTGCAGCCGTGACGCACGGGTTTTCCATCGCTGGCAGGAAGCCTTCATGCGCCCGGGCCTCCGCAGTCAGGACAGTTGGACCTACGGCGACAATTTTCTCGGTTGGGGGATGATCGAAACCGACTCCGACCTGCCCGGTGGCGGCAAGGAGTTGTCGATGTTTGTCACGGAACACTATGGACGGGGAGAAAGCACGACCCTCCGCCGCTGCACCCTCCGGCTCGATGGGTTTGTTTCCGTTCAAGCTCCCATGCGAGGCGGGGAATTGGTCACCCACCCTCTCACTTTCTCGGGCAACCGCCTGTCGTTGAACATTTCCACGTCTGCCGGCGGGGGCGCACGGGTCGAGATTCAGGAGCCGGACGGCAAGCCGGTCCCGGGTTACACGGAAGAGGACTGTGCCGAAATCGTGGGAGACGCACTGGATTACACCGTTCGCTGGAAACACGGAACCGGGGTCGACAGCCTGGCCGGCCGGCCTGTTCGCCTGCGGTTTATCCTTCGCGACGCGGACCTTTACGCAATGCGCTTTGAATCGTTATGAGCTCAGCGATGATGCAGTATCTGGCAGGGCGGGCGCTGCGAATGCAGGCCCAGGCACTGGACGGAATCACAACCCTGGCGGACTGGAAGGCCGTGCGCGAAGAACGTCGGCGCGAGTTTCTTGCAGATCTTTCACTGTCGGCCGTGCCGGAGTTCGCCGGTCTGAGACAACGCACGACGGGAGAATGCACCGGCGGGGGTTACCGCATGCGCCGCATTGGATTTGAAGTTCTTCCAAATTGCTGGGCGTCGGCCAACATCTATTATCCCGATCCGCTGCCGCCGCGTCCCGCACCGGGTGTGCTTTACGTGAGCGGACACGCTCAGATCGGCGTGCAGCACTACCAGTACAATCCGCAGATGTGGGCGCGGCGCTCCTACGTTTGCATGATCCTCGACACCATCGAGCAGGGCGACAATCCGGGCGAGCATCACGGCTATGCCTTGGGGCGGGAGGACCTTTGGATCTCGCTGGGCTATACCCCGGCGGGCGGAGAAACCCTCAACTCACTTCGCGCACTCGATGTGTTGGCGGCCGATCCGGCGGTCGATCCCGGGCGATTGGGAACGACCGGTATCTCGGGAGGTGGTGCCCTCAGTTTCTATCTGGCAGTGATCGATGAACGAATCAAGGCCGTCTCGACGCTGTGCGGCATCAGCGCTCCTTACGATGCCATCGGCCGCCGACGCATGTTCGGACATTGCGACTGCCTCTATCCGCTCAACCTGTTTGGGAGGGACATCAGCGATTATGCCGCGCTCATTGCGCCGCGGGCCGCAATGTTCTGTTTCGGCGACAATGACCCGCTGTTTCACCCGGAAGAGACCGCTGGTCTGGTAAACCGCGCCCGCAAGGTATTCGACCTGTATAACTCGGGCGAGAAATGCCGCTTGCTTACGAATACCTGCGGACACGAGAATCATCCCGTCTTCTATCGGGCGACGCAGGAGTGGTTCGACCTGCATGTGGCCGGGGATGCAAGACCGGTGATCGAAAAGGGCATCGCTCAGGAACTGAACG
>JBGSSC010000493.1:0-2825 GCA_041737265.1 Terrimicrobiaceae bacterium
GTGGATTGGCCGGCGGAAAGCATCCGCCCAAACGTCGCGCTGGCCGTCCCCATCAAAGACCCCGCGATTGCCGAGAGCCTCATCACCCGCCTCTCGACGTTGCTTCCTGAAACCACCGTAAGCGAGGTAAATGGCATAAAATTCTACGGCTTTCCCTCCCTCCGGTCGGCATTTTTGAATCCAACACTTGCCATGGGCAACGGATTCCTTGTTGGAGGACTGGATGTTCCAGACGTCGAGGCCGCTTTGGCCGGAAGGGAAAAGCCCGAGACCCTGGAGGGCTCCGCCGCCTTTGCTTCTGCGCTTCCCATCTTCCATGCTGCCAACGAAACCTTTGGCTTTCTGGACTCAAAGGCCGTCTTCGAGCGCGCCTTCCCGGCGCTGCGACAGATTATAGTTTTCGGAGCCGCCCTCATGCCGGGAGTTGACGAAATCGTCGATGCCTCAAAGCTCCCCGCCACCGAGACCATCTCGAAACACCTCACTCCCATCTTGCTCTCCCAGTCGCGCTTCCCCGACGGCTACCTCATCGAATCCACAGGCCCGGTGACCATGTTGCAAGTCGCGGCTGCCGCCGCAGGAGGCGGATCCGCATTCTTCGGCCCTTCGATCCTGGGTCGCTGAAGCGGCAGAGCTACATGCAGCATGAAGGCTCCCGAGCCAAACAGGACTCACTCGACAGACAGGACCGACGGTCCGTCCCGTGAGTCCCGGCCGTCCCCGGAAGCCGGCTTGATACCGCCACACGGCGGTTACGAGGACCTGCTCTCATTCCAAGGGTGCTTCCTTCGACACCTATCGCGAATTCCTTGAAAGCCGCCCCGGGCCCATCGTCGCCAACATCATCATCAGCCTGATCCACCAAACGAACTACCTGCTCGACCAACAGATCCGGAGGCTTGAAAAGGACTTCCTCAACGAAGGCGGCCTCCGCGAGCGGATGACCCGCGCCCGCCTTGCCTCCCGTGCCCGGTCATAACGTGGAGGCCCGCATGCAAGCTGAAACTATTCGTCCTGCGCGTCGCACCGGTCCCATTTTCTTTTTCTGCCTTTGACACTGACCATCTATAGCTACATCATATAGCCATGCAGATTGCAAAAATCTTCCAGCATGGAGGCAGCCAGGCGGTTCGACTCCCGAAAGCTTTCCGTTTCGATGGCACCGAGGTTGTGATCGAAAAGCATGGCGAGGAAGTGGTGCTCAAGCCCATGCCCGCGGCGAAGTTCCGATCCTTTCTCGAGATAGCCCGCTACCTCGCCGAAAAGTTCCCGGATGGCGAAGACTTTCCCGAGCCGCCGCCCCGGCCCACCAAGCATGAGCGGCCCATCCTCGAATTTTAATCCTGCCGCTGCGTGAAGCCGGCCTTCCTCCTCGATTCCAGTGCGTGCGGTCCGGTGCTCCGCAACCAAGCCGGCGTGGAAGGATTGCCCGATCCTTCTCTGACCGGAATCCCTGTCATCGTCGCCGCTGAACTCTGGACCGGCGTGAAAAAGAACCTCAAGACGCATCCCCGCCAAGCGGCACGGCTCGAAGCATTTCTCAGCCTGTTCTGGCTCGCCGACTTCACCCTCGATGCCGCCCTGCATTATGCCGACATCCGTGCCGCTCTGGAGGCGACCGGCCAGACCATCGGCCCGCTCGATCTCCTTATCGCCGCCCAGGCGCGCAGCCTCGGAGCCACACTCGTCACCGCCAATACGGGGGAATTCCAGCGTGTCGAAGGTCTCAAGGTCCTGGACTGGCAGCCATGGTCATAGACTCAGATTACCTCGAGGGGAATCAGAGCGTCTTACTAATGTCGTAGCCTCCGTCGCGAGAGGGTGGCCTCCGCCATTCCTTCGAGTCCCTCCTTCCGCCGGCTCTCTGCCTCAGCTCGATGGCAAACTTGTGGCCTTTTTTGGCAGGGTAGCGCAAAGCATGCCGGATCAGCCAAAGGCGTTCAGGCGATGCCCCTCCCAGCCAGGACCGGCAGATCTCGAACAATAAATCCGGATGGTCTTTGCCAATATCGCCGAGGTGGTTCGCAACGCTGCGGCGGACGTAAAGCTCGGAGTCATCTTTCAGCGCTTCCAGGATGGGGAAGGAATGCGAAGGATCCCCGACAAACTCGCGGAGCCGCATGCCCCATGGCAGACGCGGGCGCGTGCCTTCCGAACAAAGCCGGCGGACATCGGGGCTTTCATCGAGGGTCCACTGGATCAGTTGACTTAGTGTTTCCTTGCGGCGGTGAACGAGAAACGGACGGATTGAGAACTCCGCGGTGAAGCGTTGGGTGAGTTCGCGCTGCGCGTTCATTGCAACGGCAAAGGGATCCCTCCCCCGGTTGTTTGACGCATCGAGGCCGTACTGGGCCACGAAGCAGGTATGAGGCAGATAGAAAAAGCCGGCGAGACTGCACGTCTCCCCGGGTGCCTGCGGAGGTGTCAGCGAGCGTAACAAAATACCCACCGCCGCACTGAACGTTGCGGGCAGAAATTCGTGCAACACATTGGCAAGGTGACGGCCGCGATCCATCAGGCCTAGCGGGGCAAGCCGCTCGTGCGCCGCCTGCCGAAAGGCCGCCGATGCAAAGTCCGGATAAACCCCCTTCAGGTTCCGGGCAAGGCAATCCACCGCTTCGGATCCCAAAAGATCACTTAGTGATTTCCCGGCCTCAATCCCCCGCGGTGCCCCGGGAATTCGCGGCCTGAAACCCTGGGGGGATATGCTAGTCCCCCTCCACCTGGTTCCTTCGGAGGAATTTCCCGTGGTCATATTCTTAAGAGTTTTTCAACCGCAGATTTGCGCCGATTTCCACAGATTGGAAGATTAGGAAGACTTTTCG
>JBGSSC010000174.1:0-2923 GCA_041737265.1 Terrimicrobiaceae bacterium
TGCCTTCCTATAACAGCGGCCCGCTCTTGCTCCGCACAGCCCGCAAAGCCCTTCTTGAGTGGCCTCTGGTTTGGGTTGTGATTGATGGCAGCACCGACTCCAGTGCGGCTGAGATTCTGCTGGAGGCGCGTTCGCAGAAAGGGCTGCACGTCCTCCGTCTGGACCGCAACCAGGGGAAGGGAGCTGCGGTGCTTGCCGCCATGAGGGAAGCGCAAAGGCAGGGGGTTACCCACGGGCTTGTCATGGATGCGGATGGTCAGCACCCGGCTGCTTCGATCCGGGAGTTCATGGCTCTTTCCGATGCCTGGCCCAGTGCCATGATCCTCGGGGTGCCGGTCTTTGGGCCGGATGCGCCAAGGGAACGGGTTTTCGGGAGGAGGGTCGGCAACACCTGCGCCGAAGTCGAAACCCTCGGTGCAGGGGTGCGAGATTCCCTGTTTGGATTTCGGCTGTATCCGATCGAACAATCGTTGGAAGTCATGGCGCAAACGCGTGGCGGACGCCGCTTTGATTTCGACACGGAGATCGCGGTGCGCCTATTGTGGGCGGGAGTGCGACCCATCAACCGTCCCGTTCCGGTGACCTACCCGCCACGGGCGGAGGGAGGAGTCACCCATTTCCGGTATCTGAGAGACAACTTCCTCCTTGCATGCACCCACTTGCGGCTTTGTCTTGGGCTGCTGCCGCGTCTCCCGAGAGTGCTGGCGCTAAAACAAAAATGGAGATCACTCCCGGAGACTGTCTGAACGCGGCCAGAGCCGCTGCAGCCATTGCGTGGGTGCGTGGCAGCGGCTCCACCCGGAAACTTGCCGAGCTCACTTTCGTGGGCTTGGGACTTTATCCCACGCTGAGAAGAAATTGTTCCTGGCATGGACCGGTTGTGCGCCGTTTTCGAACCACGGAGAGAGCAATCTGGCTCACCATCGACGACGGTCCCGATGCCTGCTCCGACTATCTGGAAATCCTGAGCGACCATCGGGCCAAGGCCTCCTTTTTTGTCGTTGGCCGGCGGGTGGATGCTTTCCGCCCGGCTGTGCGCAGCATGGTTGATGATGGTCACACCGTGGAGAACCATTCTCATTCGCATCCGGCCGGGTCCTGGTGGGCGATGCCGCCATGGCGGATCCGTTCGGAGATCGATTCCTGCTCTCATGCGATTCGCGTCGCAGCGGGAACTTCTCCGCGTTTTTTTCGATCCCCGGTCGGGATGTGTAATCCGTGGGTGCATGCCGCCGCACGAAGGGCCGGGCTAATGGTTGTCGGATGGTCGGCTTCCGGGGGCGATGGCTGCCGACGCGCTCCGACGGACATTGTGGACCGCATTTTTTCCACAATATCGCCCGGTTCGATCGTCCTCCTTCACTCGGGCGATCGGAGCCGCCACCGGGCCCTCACGCTCTCCCTGCTCTTCAGGCGACTGGCGGAGGAAGGCTATGCCTGCGTCCTTCCACCGCTGGAGTCTCTCGAATAATGGAGAAAGCGAGCCAATCCGAATCGCGGCCACACACCGAGCGGTGGGCCTATCGTTGGTTGTACAATGCCAGGATTTTTGCTTTTGCTTCGGCCTTTTACGGGCTGCTCGGCCGCCGCGGCTTTCATGTTGTGACGAGGGCGGTTGCCCGCCTCTATACGGCGACACAACCGGCAATCACCGGGATTGTGCGCAGGAACCTTGCGCTTCTCGGTGGGGAACCCACACGCGGGGACGCCGAGGCCGTATTTCTCAACTACGCGACAGTGCTTGCAGACTACGTGGCGGTTGGTGCGATGAGCGATCCGCACGCGTTGGCGCTCTGCGGGGCCTTTGAAGGGCGCGAACATCTGGAGTCTGCCATGAAGGGTGGAAAGGGAGTCATCCTTGCGACCGGCCACCTCGGGTTTTTCGAGTTCGGGGTTGTCGTGCTCGGCTCGCTTGGTCTGCCGGTGACCGTGGCAACCCTTCCGGAACCAAGCAGCAGGCTGACCGCTTGGCGGGCAAAATGGCGTTCCCGCTGGGGATGTGAAACGGTCGAAGTGGGAGCGGATCCGTTTTCCTCCCTTGGGGTGAACCGGGCCCTTGCTGCGGGCCGCCTTGTGGCCTTGCTTGCCGACCGCCCGATTTCCGACCACGGCATCGAGGTCTCCGTGCCCGGCGGGCGGACGCTCTTTTCCACGACTCCGGCCATGCTCTCCTTTGTGAGCGGAGCGCCCGTGGTGCCTGTCGTGGTCACACGTCGCGAGGATGGCAGATACCGTCTGGCAGCCTTCCCTGCGATCCGCGCGGAGCGCAGGGGCAATGACTCCAAACACGCAGAAATCGCACGCTCGACCCATGCGATTGCGGATGCTTTATTCCAGGAGATCGCGAACTATCCCGAACAATGGTTCCAATTTGTCCCGGTCCAATGCGATTGATTGTATTCTTCCAGATTGCGGCCGCGGCGGGTTGTTTCGCAACACCCCTCACCCCATCAGAAATTTCCGGGGTGCTGACCGGTCTTGCCAAGCGGCGGGGGGGCATCCGGGTTGACGGCCTCCTTCCGCGAAGAACGCCAAATCGCATTGATGAACAAGCCGGTGGTTGAGACCGGGGAGTTGAAATATCTGCCTCCGGACAAATTTTTGAGGCAGGTCAGCGACCCGGTTCGCACTTTGACCGTTTCCGACGGAGAGACGCTCTGGATGTACTTTCCGGAGCAGAACGAAGTCGAGCGTTACCCTCTTGCGAGGAACCGTGCGTTGCGGGATTCCATGTCGGCGCTCACCGCGGCAATTGGTCTCGAAAATCCAGACCGGTTGTTTGCTTTATCCGGCGAGGCCATTGCCAATGGCGGGTATTGCCTGGTGTTGATTCCGCGTCGCGGCACGTTGCGGGAATCAGTCTCAGCACTCCGGGTGCAACTCCGGAGCAATTTGTCGCTGGAGACCGTCACCATCGACACGC
>JBGSSC010000514.1:0-4328 GCA_041737265.1 Terrimicrobiaceae bacterium
GACCGTGCAGGTCATGCCGGGCAGAATGTTCTGCCCCTCGGGCGGGGTCAGGTAAAATGTCACGCGGAACGTGCGGGCAGCGGGCGTTGCCTCGGTGCTGAAGGACTTGAGGTCGAGATCAAACGCCCGCCCCGGAATCGCGGCGAACTCCACGCGTGCCTCAAGCAGGTCCCGCGCATTTTCTGCAGTGATACCCTGCGCAAGGCCGGTCATATCCGCCTCGGGGACTTGAATGTCGACCTCAAGCCCGGAAATATTTTGAAAAACCAGCACCGGTTGTTTGGCCTGCACGTTCTGGAAGTTGTTAACCATCGTCCGTGCCACGCGGCCGGCCAGCGGAGCCACCATCCGCGTGTCTGCCAAGGCCCGCTGCGCCTCACGAAGCGCCGCCTCCGTGACATCAAACAACCGCTGAAACCGGTCCAGCTCGCTTCGCGAAATCACGCCGCGTTGGTGCAGCAGCCTCTGCCGGGCGAACTCGGCCTCGGCATTCGTAAAGTCGGCCCGTGCCGAGTCGACCCGGGCCTCGAAGTTCGCGGGGTCCAGCCGCCCGAGCAACTCCCCCTTTTGCACCGCAAGTCCCTGCGTCGCCGGGAACTCAATCAGTCTCCCGGAAACATCAAAGGACATCTCGGAGGTATCAGCCGCAGCAACCTCGCCGGGAAACCGCCGGAAAGGCACTTCAACCGCAGCACCCATGACCAGAGTCTGAACCGGCGGAATCGCCTTCGCGGGCTCCTCCGGTTTGGAACACCCCGCGATCAGCACGGGGACCGCCATCAGGCCACAAAGGGCAATTTGCTTCAACGTGATCATTAATGAAATCGGGCCACACCCGATGCCCGAATAAACGGGGGCAACAGCCGAATGTCACCACCAAAAAGCGCCGGAAGGCAGCGGATACCGGTGCTACTTCTCCCCGGATAATTTCCCTTCCGCTTAAATCTTGCGCAAAAAGCGCAAGATTTTCTAATCCTGCGGCGACGGCACCCCTTTCTCACAGGGTCTCCTTGCCCGCACCCCCGCCCTTGGCACCGGCTCCCGCCGGATTAGCTGACAGCGTGTTTTACACCGAAGCGTCCAATGTGTAGATTGACGCCATGCGCGTGCTCCTCCTCCCTGCTGCTGCGACTCCGCTCTCCCTCGCAGTGCGCTTGGGCTGACGATCCAGAACTTCATCATTACGGTTCCATGCTGACTCTCGGGAATAAAATCATGCTTGGCTATGCGATGTGCATGGCCTCGTTTTTAGTGTTTGGCTTGGCGGCCATCATTGTGTTGGGCAGCCTGCTGGAGGCGCTGCAACAGCGGTCTGTCCAACGGGAGATTCTCATGCAACTTCATGGGATCTTTTCGGGCTTGCTGGATGCGGAGACAGCCCAGCGGGGGTACGTCCTCACGGGTCGGCCCGAGTATCTTGAACCCAGCGAAGAGGCCCGGAGGGACATCCCGCTGCACTTCGCTCAATTGGAAGTTCTGACTCGTGACAAAGGATGGAAGCCCGAGATCCGGCAATTGCTCGTGTCCACCCAAGCGAAGCTCGACCATGTGGATGAGGTGATAGCCTTGCGGCGGGAAATGGGATTTGAAGCTGCTGCGGCGCTTGTCGCGACCGGTGAGGGCAAACGAGCCATGGATGTCGTGCGCCAGCAAATGGCCATCATCGAAAATCGTGAATTCGGCATTTTTTCCGGCTTGGTGGCGGCTTCCGAGCGGAATGCCATGGTTCTGGAGCGGATCATTTTTTATGGCGTCCCGCTGGCGATCGCGGTACTGCTCATCACAGGCTTTTTACTTTCGCGGCACATTGTGCGGCCGATCGCCCAAGTCACACGTGAGGCCCATCGCATCGAGGATGGCGACCTTTCGTCACACCTCGCCCCCTCTCCCCGGCGCGATGAAGTCGGTCAGTTGATCCGAAGTTTCGAACACATGCGTGCAGCGCTCGAAGAAAACCACCAGCAGCTGATCGAGAGAAACGAAACGCTCCGAACCCTGAACAAAAAGCTGGAGGACGTAACCCTCGCCAAGTCGGAATTTCTTGCCGTGATGAGCCACGAAATTCGCACGCCACTCAATGGCCTGCTCGGATATTCCAACCTGCTGGATGAAACCCAGCTCGATCAACGTCAGCGCAGCTTCGTTTCGATCATCCGCGAAAGCGGAAAATCCCTCCTCACTGTCATCAATGACATTCTGGATTTTTCCAAAATTGAAGCTGGCAAACTGGTGATCGAACATGAGGTTTTCGAGGTTTCCCGTTGTTTGCGAGAAACGTGTGAACTTTTCCGCCCTGCTGCGTCGGACAATGGCACGACTTTGAACTGGCAGGTGGATGACACCCTTCCTCGCTACGTGCTGGGCGACTCCACCCGACTGCGTCAGGTGCTGTCCAATTTGATTTCCAATGCAGTAAAGTTCACCCGTAATGGCCGCGTCACCGTGCAGGCATCGCGGGCCGAGCTTCCCCAAGAAAATGCATTCTTGCTCAGCATTTCTGTGGCGGATACGGGCATCGGCATCCCCCGCGAGAAACGGGACCAACTCTTTGTCTCCTTCGACCAACTTCATCCCTCCGTTGCTCGCAAGCACGGCGGGAGTGGCCTCGGTCTCGCCATCTGCAAACGCCTCTGCGAACTCATGGGCGGGAGCATCCGCCTGGAGGAAGGTGTCACCGAGGGAAGTGTGTTTCATTTTGAGATCCGCCTGCAGTCTGCTTCCGAAACAGACTTAAAATCGGAGGAGGGCCACGCGATTTCGGCCCTTGCGGCGCTGAATAATGGCCAACTCAAAAGCTGCCGTGTTCTCGTGGCCGAGGACAATCCCGTTAATGCATCGTTGCTCCTTCTCTATCTCAAAAAGCACGGATTGGTCGCCACCATCGTTCGCGATGGCAAACCCGCCGTCGATTGCGCACCGGATGCCGACCTGATCTTCATGGATCTGCAAATGCCTGAGATGAATGGAATCGAAGCCACCCGACTCATCCGGCAATCCACACACGATACCGGACACCCGTATATCGTTGCCCTCACCGCGGAGGCCATGAACGGCGATGCCGAGCGTTGCTTCGCAGCGGGCATGAACGATTATCTCGCCAAGCCTTTCAAGCCCCGCGATCTCGACGAGGCCCTCGCAAGATATTGCGTCTCGCGCGCCGATGCTTCAGTCGGAGGTCTCTGACCTTCGTTTAAGGGCTTTTCCCCGACGGACGAGTTGATGGAAAGCTCCGCTGCCGGCGCTTTCGATTTGGGAATAGGATTAGCGCAATCGCACGAAAGACGGAAGACGCTCAACAAAATCCTTCACGATCAATTTTACACCGCGGCATGCCACCGCTAGGCTTTTGCTATGCGCACCTTCTTCCTCCTGCTCGCTGCCGCTGCTCCACTGCCCGTTTCGGCAGAACCCGGCCTGACAATTTACAATCAAAACTTCGCGGTGGTGCGCGACACGATCCCTCTCGATCTGAAAGCGGGTGAAAATGATGTGACCTTCGATGGTGCGACCGTTCATCTGGAGCCCGATTCGGTGATTCTGCGGGATCCGGCGGGCCGCCCGATCCAGATTCTCGAACAGAATTACCGCAACGACCCCGTGACCCAGGCGTTGTTACTTTCGATTTTTGAGGGAAAGGAGATCGAATTTTACATCCGGGAGGCCAACAAGCCGGACCGCATCGTGCCGGGAAAGATCATCCGTTCGGGCTATGTGGCGCACGGGGGTCAGGCCATGCAGCGCTACGGCCAGCAATATGCGATGAGCCAGATGGCAATGGCCGGGGGAGGCGGAGCCGGACAACCCATCGTCCAAGTTGAGGGAAAAATTCGATTCGGGCTGCCGGGCGAGCCGCTTTTCCCGTCGCTGGGCGACGACACGATCCTCAAGCCGCAGCTCTCCTGGAAAATTCAGACTTCGAAACCGCTGAAAACGGATGCAGAGCTCGGCTACATCACCGGCGGGATGTCCTGGGAAGCCAGCTACAATGTGGTGGCTCCAGAAAAAGGCGATCTGCTGGATATCGTGGGCTGGGTGACGATGGACAACCAGAGCGGGCGGGATTTTTCCAATGCAAAGATCAAGCTCATGGCAGGCGATGTGAACAAAATTGTGCAGCCCGGGATGCGCGATGAGATGCGAGGCCGCGCCGCGGGGTTCGCCATGGCTGCACCGCAGGAGCCTGCTGTAACCGAAAAGGCGTTTGACGAATATCACCTCTACACCCTCGAACGACCCACAACCCTCAAGGACCGACAGACCAAGCAGGTCGAGTTCATCCGTGCCTCGGGGGTTAAGTCGGAGATCGTCTATGTCTATGATGGTGTCCT
>JBGSSC010000528.1:0-3228 GCA_041737265.1 Terrimicrobiaceae bacterium
CGTTGGGCAGACGGTGCAGCTCAGCAGCTTCCGCCCGGTCGCCGGTCATGACTTCGCAACGGATCCCCATTGCCTCGAGGCGCGCGAGAATTTCAAGAACCCCCTCTCTGAGAGACTCCCGGAGAACCGCAACTCCCGCGAGACGGCCGTCGGAAACCACATAAACGGCGTGGGTTGCCAACTCCCGCATGGCCGCGGAGCTTTGTGCCAGAACGAGGGCTTCGGAGCGCAGCCGGTCCGGCACCACGGAATGGTTTCCGATTTCCAGGTTCCACCCTGCCACAATCCCGCTGATCCCCGATCCGGGAAGGATCCGGATCTCCGAAGCGGGCAGGTTCTTCTCATTGTTGCCGCGGAAAGCGCTCGCCACGGGGTGATCGCTGGCGGCTTCAAGTGAGGCCACTGCGGAACGAAGCTCGTCCCGGTCGAATCCCTCCGCAGTGACAAAATCCACAGCAAACATCGCCTCTTCGGCAAGGGTGCCGGTCTTGTCAAAAACCGCAGTATCAATGCCGGCAAGTTTTTCGACGAGGTCCGGATCGCGCGTGATCAACCCTCGCCGCGCGAAGGCCGCCAGTGCCGACCAGATGGCAACGGGGGTCGCAATTCCCATCGCGCACGGACAGGCAACGAGCACCACCGCCAGAGCATTGAACAACCCGTGCGACCATCCCGCTCTCCACGTCCAAAAAGCAAAAGTTGCGGAAGCAACGACCAACACCCCGGGCAGAAACCACGACGCGAGCCGGTCCGCCTCCCGCTGAAGCCTCGAGGGCCTGGACCGGGCCTCACGCAAGGATCGCAGCAACCCGTCAAGCGTGCGGGAATCCCCCGCCGTCACGGCCCGGATAATCAGCCGCCCGTCCACGGAGTATGACCCCGCCCGCACAAAATCCCCGGTGCGTTTAACCACTGGAAAAGGTTCCCCGGTGAGGGCCGCTTCTCTGACAAACGCGGTTCCCTCCACAACTGTGCCATCCACGCAGACCGGTTGGCCGGGCCCCACAACAGTCAGCTCACCGGCGGCTACCTCCGTCACATCCCTCTCCTCGACCGAACCGCAGGGATGCAACACCCCGCAGCGCGAAAATTCACCGCCCAGATCTCCCGCTGCGTCCAGAGCCTCCCGCCTGCGGGAATCGGTGATCAGGCCTCCAAACGTATAAATCGCAAGCAGGATTGCGACGATTTCGTAGTAGACGTGCCCGACTCCCGTGAAGGTGCAGTGGATGGAAGCGGCAAAGGCGGCAAGGACCCCCGCGAGGAAGAGTTGATCGAAGACAATCCTGCCCGCGCATGCCGCCCGCCACGACGAGCGCACCAATGGCATCCCCGCAAGGGCGAACACCGCCACCGCCGAGAGCGCCAGTGCTCCATGAAGCACCATCCGCGCGGTCCCGGAAGGCGGGGAGAGGTTGATCGCCAGCCCGAAGATCATCGACTGAGCGGCGACCACCCCGGCGACAGCCATTCGCGCCCACTCACGGGCCGTTGGACCCGAGGCGGGAGGTGAGCATGAACAACAGGAAGCCATGAAACCTTCCACGATACACGCGGCATGCATTCTGCAAAAGCGAATCCGGTTCGCGGCCCGGGAGAGGTTGTGTCATGGTCTGCGCATCGATGAACCCACGCTCCGCGCTTCCAATCCTGGCACTCCTTCTGACCAGTTGGTCTGCTGTCGCACAGATTGGCAAAGAAAAGGTCGAATCCGTCAGCACACTGAATGCGGCCGGTCTGAGAGCTGCAGGCAAGGGGTTCGTCGAGTCGATCACGATTCATGTCCCTCCCCCGGTGACCACGCTGGAGGAATTCACCACGATCAATCAAGCTCTGCCAAGCGTCCTTCCCGACCTCGGAGAAATGCTGAAAACGGCAATAGTTTCCCCTTTCTACGCCGATCTCTACCGCCGCAAGCTGGCCTATTTAAAAGACGGGAATTCCCTTACCGATCACAACTACCTGGATTGCGCGACAGCACTTCAGATCCAACACCCGCGCAGCGGACGCCGGTGCCTGCTCGTGCAGTCGGATATGGACGTCGTGACAGACGGCTCAGATCCCGACAGGGCACCGGAGCTGGCCGATTACAACGAGGCCCGGGGCTCCGATTGGTATCTCCCCCAGACCGCATACCAATGGGCCGACGAACCCCGTGTCCCGAACCCCTTCCTCACTTACTACCCCCAAGCCGTCGCACGACTCGACCATTACCGCACACTCTTTGAGAAGGAAGCCCTCACGGACAAAGGCCGGATCTGGAGGCTGCTCATTTCCGCCGTGGATTCGCAAAAGGCGCGCATGCGCACGGAGGGCCTCGGGGAATCAACGATCCGCGGGCTGAAAAACTCCCGTTCCCTGCTTGCCGCAGAGGACCCCTTCGTCGTGCTCCCCTCCAACTGGTTCTCGGGACCGGCGCCCTGGACCTCGAAAGTCGGTGACTACGCGGCCGTCATCCATGGCTCGACCATTTACCCCGCATTGCTCGGGGAGGCAGGCCCGACCTTCAAAACCGGCGAGGCCTCCCTCCGCCTTGCCCGCGCCATCAACCCGAAATCCTCGGGCCGCGTCCGCGCTGTAAGCGATCTGGGCGTGACCTATCTGGTCTTTCCCGGAACGGCCGGACCACGCAAAGCCCCGGACCTTGCCCTGTGGCAGACAAAGGTCCGCGAATACCTCTCTGAGATCGGAGCGGATACCGGACGCCTCCACTCCTGGGTGCCGGAGAGCTGAGCAAGCCCGGTTCCAAGGAATGAAATCCCAAGGGAGGGCGAGGCTCCGTCCGAGCCCATAGATCTCGGATCGGACAAAGCCCAGCCCTCCCAGCCGCCGTTTGTCACTTGTAACCAGCCCGATCCGGGACGAACATCCGCCTCATGGAAACACTCGAATTGCTGGCGGTGGCACTGGGCCTTGCAACGCTCGCGGGGCTGAACCTTTACCTTACGGTCTTCGCAACCGGGCTGGCAGTCCATTTCCAATGGGTCACCCTCGCGGAGGCGCACTCCCACCTTGCTGTATTGGGCGATCCATGGATTGTCGGAATCTCCGGCACCCTCTACGTGCTGGAATTTTTTGCCGATAAGGTCCCCTGGGTGGATTCGCTCAACGACACGGTGCATACGGCCATCCGCCCGCTGGGGGGAGCCGTGCTTGCCGTTCTCGCCTTGGGCGACGCGCACCCGGCGGTTTCGGTGATTGCCGCCCTGCTTACCGGCGGTGCAGCCC
>JBGSSC010000533.1:0-4011 GCA_041737265.1 Terrimicrobiaceae bacterium
ACGAACTTCTACATCAATGAATCGCTCTTTGCCCTGCTCAGCAACGTCACTCTGGAACGACCATGAACGAAGCCGAAACCAGAGCCGAGCTGATCGATCCCGCTCTCAAAGCAGCGGGCTGGGGAGTCGTCGAGGGCAGCCGGATTCTGCGGGAATACCCCATCGCCCCCGGTCGCATCGAAGGCCATGGGCGAAGGGGCCAGCCACTGAAAGCAGACTACATTCTGGAGTATCGCAACCGGACAAAGCCCCTAAACCGGGCCGCGCTTTGACCCCGTCCTCAGAAGCAGTCGCATGCCGCTAATGCACAAGGCAAGAACCCCGGCGAAAAGCAGCAGGATATAAAATGGCCGCAGGGTTGAACCGAGCCACGACCCCTGGTGCAGGAGCATCAGGAGATCCTTGGTTGCATCATCAATCTGAAACCATTGCTCACCTGCCCGGAAGGCAATGCCGGTGATTGCACTCAGGGTGAGGGGGAGAAAGAACAGGAGTGCAAGGATCCGGTGACCGAGCCGGGCAGACGGCTTCGGTGTCTTCGACGTTGCAAGCATCCAAAGGCCCGACAGGACAAGCAAAAGCACGGAGCCTCCAACAACGATTAGGTAAAGCCCGGAGATATCACCACCGAACCATCCGACGGTATGAACCTCAAGAATCTGGTTGCCCGTTTCCTTCGACATGCCGAACCATGAGCGCCCGATGCGGTAGGTGGTGCCCGTAATTGCGATCAGGAGCAGCGGAGCCAGGATCCATGGTGCCACCAGACGATGAAAAAGCCGGAACTTGGTTTTTAAGGCGGACATGGCAGAATTCGAATCTTCCAGACCCTTGAGCGCAAGAAAAGACATTACGCGGATTCCTCCACCGATGGCACTCATCACCGGGCTTTTCCTCACCCTGAGCCCATGCTTCGCCGGTAAACCTTCGGCGCCTGCCGACCACCCGCTCGTCAAATGCTTCCAAGGCTCCGAGGTCCTCTTCCAGAAGAAATCGGATTTTGATGAGCTTCGCCTTTGGCGTTTCCTACGCAGCGCCCGTTGCATCCAATGAAACCGGGGAGGGCCGCGCCAGCAACCTGCGGGTCGAACTCGTGGAGTTCAAACAGTAACCACGCCCCCGGAATCCGAAGGGAGAGAAAAGAGAAGACTTTTCCCTCATCAGGAGTTACACTCACTTTGTGAAAACGGGTTCACCTCCGAGAGGGCCTCGCCGCTATTTTACAGCGGTCAGTGTTCTCGCCGGGACGTTTCTCTTTCTTTTCGTTTATGTCCTGGCAGTCGGTAGCGAAAGATTTTTCATTGAGTCCTGGGGCACACTCATCGTCTCGCCGGGCATTTATCCAAGGCTGTTGCCCGTGCCCTTCGACAGCATCCTGCGCCGGTTTCTTATTGCAAAGCCGGCAGCCTGCGTGGTTCTCCAGCTTCTGCCTTTGATCCTCCTTGCCGTGGCATTTGCCTCGGCAATGATCGCGCTCTACAAAAATTCCCTTCGCATGGCCATCCTCTGCATGGCGATTGTTGCCACGGTCTTCGGTGTCTATCACCACCTGCAGCCGATGGGGATCACGCTTGTGCTTTTTTGAGATTTCAGAACTCTAAATTGCTCTTCATCTGTTCTTATCGCGGAATAAAACTCACTGATTAATAATCCGCGCCCGCAGTCGTTGGAGGCTGGGACGAAGGGCTATTCAGGCATTGGTCCCGAAACCGAGCAAAGTATGTTGCCTCGCAACTTCGTGTCGTGAACCTGGATCACCACGGCACGGGGATAGTCGTAATTCCCGGGGGCAACCATTTCCGGCCGCACCTTCACATTTTCCCAACGGATCCTGAGAGGAAAACTCCCGGTGCTTCCCGGGGGCGGGGCACCTGGGGCACCCCAGGTGATAATGCCATCCTGAGGGAAATTCTCCATATCAGGGCCCATCATCGCATCCTGAATCAAAAACCATGGAGCGCTGAAGCTGTAGCTGCCGGGTTTGCGGATTTCTAGGACGCCGTCGGCGATAAGCTCCCCTGCTGGACGATCGATCCGGTCCACCTTCAATACAAAAGCATTCCGATAGACGAAAGCATTTCCAGTGAACACCGGCACCGCAACGAACGCCACGATCAACACGCCGCCAAGAACCGGAGGAAGCATTGCCCGTGCTGTTGTTGATCCGATCGAAGGGTCCCTGCGAACCAGTGTCCAGATATAGCCGAAAACGTAAAACACCAAAGCAATCGGAAGGTAGCCGAAAAGTTCTTCCTGCAGTTGGTCATCGGGATAAATGAGGAGACAGATACCAATCAAAGCAGCAACTATTGCCATGGGCACAAGGTAAGCAGCCATGGCCCGAACAGGTGCAAGCCGGGCCCGGGCGGATACTGCCAGAAGGGCGATCAGCCCGGCTCCGTAGGCAACCCACCAATATCCGAATGACCACATCAGAGCGCTGGAGACCGACTCAGCCTTTGTCAAAGGCCAGGCGGCTGCGACTAGCAACACACAGGAAGTGAGCCATGTTGCAATTCCCGCGCCAAGGGGTTTCGTGAGGGTTACGGATGGGGGGGGCATTAATCCATTATTGCGCAGAAAGTGCCTCAAGGAAAAGCGCTACTTTGGAGGCACCCGATGGTGAATCCCGGACACATGACTTGAAGGCCCGGGGTTTCTCCATTAACTTCGGGTATGGCCATGATGACTCCTCTGCTGGCCCGGGAATTTGATCCGCACGCTGCGGCGCACCTTCTTTGGAGGGCGGGGTTCGGCGGGACATGGGAGGAGGCCGTGGAATTGGCGGATATCGGGCTGGATTCGGCGGTGGATCGCCTGGTGTTTTTTCAACCTTCCACAGATCTCGCTGCACCGGAATGCGCGGCGTTGCCCCGCGAAAGCAACCGCGATTTTGAGGAACGACTGCGTGGAATCCCGGATGAGGACGTTCGGCAAACCGAGCGGAGAATTCGCCACGAGGCGGAGCGCAGACAAATCCGGGATCTGAAGCTCTGGTGGCTCGATCGCATGGCTTCCAGTTCTCTTTCCAATTCTGCAATCCCGCCTCTCGAGGAAAAGTTGACCCTGTTTTGGCACTCGCATTTTGCAACGGGATATGAGGACAAAATCAATGCCACCTATCCCCTCTGGCAGCAGAACCAGATGTTTCGTTCGTTGGCAATCGGTCCGCTTCCGGATCAGCTCAACGCGCTCATCCGTGATCCGGCAATGCTTGTCTGGCTCGACAATGCTTCGAGCCACCGCGGCAAACCCAACGAGAATTTTGCACGTGAGTTGATGGAACTTTTTTCCATGGGGGTTGGTCATTATTCCGAAAGGGATGTGAAAGAATCCGCGCGGGCGCTGACCGGTTACAGCGTCGACCGGGAGACATGGAATTTTCAATTCCGCGACGATGCCCATGATTCCGGTGAGAAGACATTTCTCGGCCAAACCGGCCCGTTTCGCGGAGAGGACATAGTGGGCATCATTTGCGCTCATCCGGCCACGGCGGATTTTATGTCCCGAAAATTCCTGGAATATTTTGTATGTACGGCTCCTGATCCCGAAATGATCGGTTCCGTGGCGGCACTGTATCGTTCCAGTAATTATAATCTGAGGGATCTGCTGCGAACCCTGTTCCGATCCCGGCTTTTTTATTCTGAGCGTGCTGCCAATGCTGTGGTGAAATCTCCGGTTTGTCTGGCTTTGGGAGCACTCAAGGCGATGCGTTCACCGATGCCCGCGGACGACGAGTTTTTAGGAGCCCTCCGGGTGATGGGACAGGATCTGTTTTTTCCCCCGGATGTGAATGGCTGGCCGGGCGGCGGCGCATGGATTAATTCCAACACTCTCCTTATCCGCTATAACTTTGCGAATTTTCTCATGCATGGAGTCAGTCCCGACGAGTTCAAAACACTGGATCGGAAAACAGTGGATCGCACCCAGTCCCGTCGTGATTTTATGAAATCCGAGCGCAGGTTTGCCACTGTGGAGTGGAACCCGGAGACCCACCTCAAAGAAAGCGGT
>JBGSSC010000550.1:0-2295 GCA_041737265.1 Terrimicrobiaceae bacterium
GGAATCCGGGTGATTTAGTCTTTCACGAGTTAACCCGCCAATCCGTCTTTGTTTGCCTCCATTTTGAGCAGCAAAATTTTCCTAATCTGGCGGCACGTGCGGTTATTTCTCTCCGGGTCCCCTTGCCCCCCCACACCCCCCCCATGGCACCCGTTTCTCATCGGGTCCCAATGCCCTCACCCCCAACCTCGGCACCGGCACCCGCCGGAGTCAGAGACCCCCGGCAGAGCCGGGGGCTTGAAGACTGGAGCCGCTCAAAGCGGCTTGCACCCTTGCATCCTCAACGCGACAATAACATCACGCTGCTTCGCTCCGTTGATTCTCTGGGCCCTTTCGCGCCTAACTGCGAAGCTTCATTTTGGGAGGGCGAGGCTCTGTCCGAGCCGAAATATTTGGGCTCACACGGAGGTTCGCCCTCCCTCACACTACGCTAATCACCCATTTCCCCCCCCGATCGAATGCGTCCTCTCTTTTTCCCTGCCGACTCAATCCATCGCTATAGACTGCTCGAAAAGTCAAACTCTGAGAGCCTCCCCGGCAGAGCCGGTGGATCTCCTATTGGACTTTAATAACCGGCGTACCAGTGCGTTTCGATGTTGGCTGCGGCTGATTCGGAGATGTAAAAGTCTGTCGGCACGGTCTGGAGGATGGATGCGGGGACATCCGGGGTCACCGGGCCGTGGGCAATCAGGCGTGTGACGAGTCGTTGCCATGAGGAAAACGTTCCCATGGTGCACAGCGAGTTGATATCCATCCGGTATTTCGCGCCAAGGACGTCCGCAGGTCCGATGGTGGCGGCCTTTGGCGGCACGGCCGCAACGTCACCGCTGAAACCAAAGCACCCGTGGAGTGAGTTCTGTGCAATGGTCAGAGGATGCAGATCAACAACTCTGGCGCCCTGTTGCTTGAATTCCTCAAGGTCCCGCGACCACTGCGGGGCATGCGGATCGATAAAGGCGATGTGCCCGGCCCAGCCTGAGCCGCTATGGCAGGCATCGGCCCCGCCGCGGTCGGCCAGCATTTTGCTGTAATCACCGATGTTCTTGTTGGTCGGAGAAACAAACTGCTCCAATGGCGGCCGCAACTCCGCGTCGATTTCATAGTAGAAATACTTGAGCATGGCATACCGGAAGCTGAGTTCGTAGGACTCGGATGCAATGTTGCCGGCCTCATCCGCCCATTCGTCCATGGCAAAAACCCACAACTTCGAGCAGTTGAGCTGAAACCGGTTGATCATCCGCGCGAAATTCACGTAACCGGGATTCGGGTTGCCAACGATGAATGCAACCTCCCTCCCCTCGTCCATCGCCGTTTTCAGACGGTAGAACCGGTCGATGAGGGCAATCATCCCGATCTCGCTGTCTCGCACGACCCGGATCTTGAAGTCGGGGTTGGGATGTCGCTCGATGTCCTCACGCTTGATTCCGCGCACGCGCTCCAAGGCTTCGCGATCCCGGAAGGGAACAACATCATGGGGTTCGAATTGGAACTTATTCATCTCAGTGTTTTTTTTCATTGTTATAAAATACCCGTTTGAAGCTGTACTGGTCGTGCCGGTAAACGGTAATCAGCCGGCACGCCCCTCCTTCAGCAGTAAACATGTGGTCACACTCGACCAGGACCGGGGCGCGCTTTGGAATCCCCAAAATTTCCGCAGTGGTCCGGTCGGCTGCGTCTGCCCGCAGCTCCATGGAAGTCCGCTCGATATCCGTTTTTGTCCTGCGCCGCCAGCAGGCGGAAAAATCAAAACCGGTCAGATCCTCCTGCCGGATCCGCATGGCATAGGGTTCCAAAATCCAGCCGTCGTCGAAGGCGATGGGGACTCCATCGAGCCGGTCCACCCGGCGGAAGTAACTGGTATCAGAGCCCCGGGGAGCCCCCAGGGCGGCGGCAAGGCTGTCTCCAGCCTTCTCCCTTTTGTACCACAGGATCTCCCGGCTGAGCCTTGCGGCATGGTTTCTAACAAACTCGGAAAACGAAGAACGGGTTGGGCTTCCCTGCCCGGGATTCGGGCTCACAAAGGTGCCGGCTCTGCGCCTGCGGTGGATCAAGGAATTCTGCTCCAGCTCCTTGAGTGCCAGCCGGACGGTTGTGCGCGAAAGCCCGAGCCTCTCCACCATCTCCATTTCCGGAGGCAGCTTTTCGCCGGATTTGATTGCCCCGGACCGGATCTGCCCCGCGAGCGTTGACGCAAGACGCCGGTAGGCGACCGCCTCTCCACGAGTGGATCTTGATGCTTGCCCCACGATGATTAATTGTTACAACATATTTTGTTGATCCGTCAATTTAATCCAC
>JBGSSC010000588.1:0-2869 GCA_041737265.1 Terrimicrobiaceae bacterium
ACCCGGCCTCGGCACCGGCTCCCGCCGGATTCGGGATGCCTTCCGTGTCTCTCAAATCAGAGATATCGAGGAGAAACATGTGGTTTGTTCCGGTTGCAGCGTCTCCACCGGTCATCAGGAGCCAGTTCCTGTCCGGCGTAATCTGGGGATGAAAATGAGCTTTCTGTCCTCCTCCGTATGTTGGCCAGTGTCCGGTAAGAGCGAGCCACTCGTCTTCGCCTTCAGGAATGTGGCGGACAAGAAATTGGAGGTCGTGCGTTTCTGGACTGGAATTTTCATAAATCCACAATCTTCCTTCCGGATCGCGTCCGGTGTGGGTGTAGCCGAAGTGTTTGGGTAGTGAAAATTCATAGGATCTGTGCGATCGTGGATCGTAAATCCCCGAACATGCGCCGTCCCTGCCTTTCAGGACCTCATAGGCAATGCCGGCTTCTGTTGCTATATAGTGGCAAACGCAACCGCCCGAATCATCCTGGGTGCGCAGATGGGAATACCATCCGCCTTTCATGTCCGTGAGCAGCATCCCGTTCTCCGTGGCCGGATGACAAAACACAAGTTGATCCTCACCGTAGGGTTGAACGTGGTGAATCGGACTATTGATAAACACCAGGTTGCGATGCTCGCCGGTATCCAGATGAAATGCCGCCAGAGCCGTTCCCTTGCTTGCCGCACGATTCTTCGCACGGTCAGGCGGGTAAACCGCATCATGGTTTTCGCGGTCATGATGAATATAAACAAACCACTCGCCGTTGACCTGGACGCAGTTCTGTCCGATCGCGAGCCGGTCGGCGGGAAGCGAGAATAATAACTGGTCGCCGCTTCCATTAAGATTCACACAACGAGCATCATTCCCGTCAAAGTAAATGACTTGGCCGCGCACAACGTTGAGAACGCTGCGATGGTCCAGCACGCCAGGCCCCGACTCCGTGCACCACGGTATCCACCGGGTCTGTTCCGCCCGACCATGCGTGATCTGGCGGGATTCGCCCGTGGCAAGATCCAGGGAATGCAGCTGCACACCTTCCGCATCTGCCCGGTGGTAAACCAGGTGGGATGCACCCTCGTCAAACGAGGGAATGAAATAGTAAAGCGGATAGCAGGTAAAATCGCCTTTTGTCAGCTGAATGGCACGTCGGCCGGTTCCGGGAGCGAAATTGACGGGAAATTGCGGGGAAATATTCATGAGATCTTCAAGCGATCAAAGCAGAGCTGCTTCCGGCTCAAAGACAATTTTCTCAATGTTTTCAACACAAGATGGGGTGAGCCATGGAGATATTCCGGGCGTTGATTCACAGCTGTAGCAGGCCAGTTCAGATTCCTCTCAACTTCTCATATGGTTTCCATTGCGGAAACGGGAGGGACTAATGCCTTGGTGAGCTGTAAACTGGCGCGTGAAGAAATAGACATCACGATACCCACAGGCATCAGCAATCTCGGAGATCGACAAGGAAGTTTCCCGCAGCAAGCCTGCAGCATGTGTCAGACGTGTGCGAATAACGAATTGGACCGGGGAAACACCGGTCATCTGACGCAGCCGGGCGGACAACCTTGTCGTGGCCAGACCTGTCATTGAGCACATGCGAGTCATGGGCCAATCCTGTTGGGGGCTCTTGCGTATGGCCCGAATAAGCGCCTCAAGTTTAAGTTCCGAAGGCAGGGGAGGGAGCTGGTGAGCCTGCCTCCACAGGATGGTCAATATAAGCCCGGTGAGGTGCGCCATCTGCTTGTCGGCAAGGGGATCGCGATATTCCTGCTGTTCCATATATGTTTCCAGGAGTGCCAGCAATCCCGACAAACGGTGAATTGTCATCCCGCGGCATAGTTTTGCGATTATTCCAAGCCCGTGTCGGGAAACGGAATAAAAGTGAAGACTCCAAACCTCCAACGGGTTCCGGGCGTCATGGCGTCCGACGACATGTTCCCCGGGTATAAATATAAATGCCTGGGGAGAGCGAATTTCCCAGAGCCGGTCGTTGATTTGCACCGTTCCCATGCCCTGTGTAACAATCCACAAATCGTAATCCGCCATTATCGTGTTGCAGCTCCAATTCGGTGAGCAGGTATAAAAATGAAGGCGTTTGCAGGTCTTGATTGCAAGGTGGGGAAAAGGCGGGCACTTCATTACGAAGTCGCCAAATTCTCATAAAGGATGTGAAAGAAAATGCAAAAATAAAGAGGGATGATCTATGTTCCTGAACGGGGTAATGGGATAATTTCAACGCTGTGCAACTATCCATTTATCAAGTTTCCATTGAAGCCTTTCGCAAGCGTGTTCTCGCGACCGAACCGACGACGCTGAACACCGGATGGGAGGACGTGCTGGTTCCTCAAGGCGCGAACATCGCAGCCGTAGCTTGGAAGGATGTGGAACTTGCCGATTGGGTTGATCGTTGGATTTCTCCTCATCTTGAAGCCGGAATCGTCGATTGCGAACCAACGGTCGACCGGGCCTCCCGTAACAAGGTGATTGGTTCGGGAGACCCAAGCATCGGCATCCGACTCGACGACTATTGCGGAAACTGGGGGTTTCCTCTGGTTGCCACCCGGCCTGATGCATCCGTCCTCGCACGGGATATTTGTGTCAAGGTTGCCGATCATATTCTTGATCATTCGATTCGTCTCAAGGATGGCGTCATCGCTCATGGCTCCTGGCCCCCTGCGCGCGAAACCGTGTGGGTGGATACGCTCTATTATGTTAGCTCGGTTCTTGCCGAAACTTATAACCTTACGAAGGATCTCCGGTACGCCCGTGAGGCGATTCAGCAAGTGCTTTTACATTCCCGATTTCTTCAGGATCGAACCACGGGAGCCTTTTTTCATGATGCCAATCCCGATACGGGGTTGCGGACCGCGGGGTTCTGGTCCCGCG
>JBGSSC010000603.1:0-5140 GCA_041737265.1 Terrimicrobiaceae bacterium
GGCGGGAATCAACGAAATGCTTTTGCAAAGCCACGATGGTGTCATCAGGGTTAATCCCGCAACATCCCGGCACTGGAGCGGTCGGTTCCGGCTGCACACCATGGATGGCATCGCGGTCGAGGCCGAGTTTGCGTTCGGCCAACCCGTGCAGGCCATTTTTCGTCCCCCCTTGGGCCGGGCAGACGTTATGATTCGTCTTCACAACCATTCGCCACTACCCTTGGAACTTCACACTTCCGCAGGAGCGATCGAGATCCCAGCAAACGAGGAATACCGTGGACCCCTTTCGCAGCCAATCGAGGCCTGCTGGTTAGCTGAAACCAACTGCAAGGCTATTCCCGGCGAAGACAGGCCCGACGTGATGTATCCGGGCTACAAACTCGGCCCCCCGGCTCCTTCTTCGACTTCCGGCCATTGGCACGACGAACAACATTACCACGGGCAGGTTGGCCTTCCGGTTGACGGCGGATTTCCTGCCAGCCGAAGACATTAGCTTTCAGGACCACCTCCGGCTCTCATGACACTGGATACCTTTGGTGCTGTGCGTCGGGCCGTATGTGGGGATCCCCGTCGGAAACGTGGGCTAAACGCTTGACGGTCCAAATATTCCCTTTTATTCTCGATGTGTGAAATTAGCCGATATGACCAAACCAGACAACACATCATCCACCTGCAACAGCAATGTCTTCGAAGCCAGTCCTGAGCAGATCGCGCACTATCGGGAGTTTGGATATTTTCTGACTCCGGTTCTCTTTCCGCAGGACACGCTCGATCAGATCATCACCGCGACCATGGAGCGGTATGAAGCAGCCATCCTGGAAGCTGAAAAGCAATCCCCGGAGGCTGCGGCGAGTGTGCGGACCCGTGCATTCCTGATCAGGAATCATCTGCACGCACCCATTTTCGACCAGTTCTGCCGCGCCCGGCCGTTTGTTGATCTTTCCCTCAAGATGATCGGTCCGGATGTGGATGTTTTCTGGAGCCAAGCGATTGTCAAGCCGGCTGGCAAGGGGCGGCAGTTGGCGTGGCATCAGGATGCGCAGTATGGCATCACCGAACCGCTGGATCCCGGGATCACCGCCCTTGTTTCCCTGACTCCGAGCACTGTGGACAACGGCACCATCTGGATATTACCGGGGAGGCATCGGGAAGGTTTGCTGCCGCATGAGAAGGTTGCAGGCACCGAGGAATGGGAGGGCCGTTATGACGTCTCCGCCAAGATTCCCGTTGAAATGGAATCGGGGCAGGCGGTGATTTTTAGTCGTTACCTTCCGCACAGCAGCGGTCCGAACACCACCGACAAGGTCCGGATTTCCTATCAGTTGGGCTACTGCCCGCCGGGGATCACATCGGTTTCCTCCGGGAAACCCTTCGGGGATCAATTGCCGCTGCTCAGAGATGGGAAGCCGGTTGGGAGTCCATGAGGCAGCTTGTCCGTATAATCAAGAGCAGGATTAAGATTACGAGCCGTCTTTTATCTTTGAGATCTCCCCTGTACTCTTGGGTGCAGTGTTTGATCGCGAGAGGCGGGCGATGCTGAGAGCGGGGAGGCGAAATGTGTCTCCCTCCGGCCGACCCACGGTCCTCGTTGCGTCACAATCTCCCGGACTTTTGGCGCTGATCACTTCCGAGGTTTCAAAGGATTCAGAATTTGCAAGTTTGACATCGAGCGGTTGATCCATGCTGCGATTCACGAGGAAGAGGAAGGCATGGTCGCGTGTCTGCAGGCAGAGGGCATCAAGCATTCGCGAGCGGGCTCCGAGTTCGGGGGATTCAAACTCCAACTCCACGCGTTCGCCCGGGAGAGCCTCGCGATAGAGCGAGAAGATATCAGCAACCAAGGTTTTTCGGACGACTCCGCCGGAGACTTGGAAAAGCCCCATGGCTTCCACGAGGTGGTAGTAGTTGGCAATTTCGAAATCCGGGGCCAGCCGCGCGAAGTGGTGAAGCATTGTTGCCGCAAAGAGCCCGTGCTGGATATCCATGGGCTCGCGGAAACCGGCGGGATCATAGTGGTTCGCATCGATCCACGTGTTCCATTCGCTCATTCCGACTATGAGTTTTTTACCGTGCCGGCGGACATCGGCGATGGCATCCCGTGGCACCGTGGCCATCCATTCCGCTTGGTCCATGACATCACGATGCTGCGCCGCGGGATCGTCCGGCTGCCTGCGCACGATGCAATAGTTTTGTATCACAATGCCGTCTATCAGGTCTCCGGCTTTTTCCAGCAACGGCTCCCGCCAGGGAAGTTTCGGATCATCCTTGGCAAAGCCATCGCAGGCCCGTTGGCCGAGGGCCAGAATCATGGCTTTGGGGTATTGCGCCCGGATGGCCGGCGCAAGGTCGATGACGGCCGCGATGTAGGAAGCCGGGTCGGCATGGTCGCGTGACCAGTGCCCGTAGGATTCGCAGCCGAGTTGCCAATACATTTTTGGCGCTTCCAGCTTTCGAGCAGCGAACCATTCCCGGCAGTAGGCGGCCCAGCCTGAGGCCTCGGCGATAGTTGCCGCTCCCATGTTCACCGTGATGTGGGGAGTGATTCCCGCCGCGGAGCAGAACTCCAGATACTCGTCGGTCCCGAAGTCGTAACGGATTTCCTTTTTGAAGGCCGGGTCGGGATGCGTCGGCCGATACTCCGCTGGTCCGGTCCCGAACTTCCAATGGTAACACGTCGTGATCAGGCCGCCGGGAAAGCGCAGCGCGGGAATCCGGAAATCACGCAGAGCATTGAGAAGCTGGGTATTCAGGCGCCCGCCGCCTGCCGGTCGCATCTCCATCCGATGGAAAAACACACGCCCCCGGCCCAGTACATTACAGAAATAAACGGCCTGGTTGTCGGTTTCAGAGACATCAAACTCCACCCGATACTCCCTGAAAATGGCGCTGCCGACCGTGACTTCCACCAGGGCGTAAGGCTCACAAGAGGCGCCATCGCGCACCAAACCGATTTGCAACCTCACGGGTCCATGCATCACTCGCGCCCAGAATACGACCTCAAGGCGCTCCCCCGCCCGTATCCGCTGGCGGCTCTGGATCACCCCCCGCTTGGGCCAATCGCCGGTCACCTCGACCATTTGCGCCTCGCTCCCCGCGAGTCCTTCTCCGGGCACGAGTTGGTAGAAAACCCCCGTGAAGTTTCCGCAGAAGCTCTCCCATTCCCTTGCAATCCCGGTCTGTGGATCGGACGGACCCGCAAAGGCGGGGTTGCGCAGCCGGTTCGACATGAGGGCATCCACTACGGATTGAAACGTTTCCAGGTTGTGGGATGCAATGGTGGGGGGCACCCATGCTCCCGTCGGGGAACCCAATGTTACGACGGCAGAGTTCATGAATGCCCGGGTTTAATGAAAGTGACGAGCCCGAAAGGAGATTCTGTGCTGGAAGCCACGGTCTCCCAGCCCCCCAATCCCCGGATAGGGGAGGCATGACGGTTTGGCCCCAGTAGGATCTTGGTTCACACTGAAGCTGCTCATTGGAGGTTCAAGATTCCCTATTATTCTCCAAGCACGAAAGACCACAAGACGAAAATGCGCGCCCCAGCGGGAGCAATCGCTTGACGTGCCAAAAATTCCTGTTTATTCCCGAAGGGAAGCTTTATAATTCCACCTGAGATTATCCATGAAAACCATCAGCTCACTTTTCGCCATGATTCTGTGTGGTTCCTGTCCTCTGCCGCGCATACTTGGGATTGCCCGGAATAGTCCGAGACATGCTGCACCGAGCCAGAATACCCTGCGATCGTATGTTCGGATTTATTTCTGAATAAATGAGATACAAAGCGGATTGGCCCGAAGCGCAACGACGTCTTACGGCACTTTGGCACGGGGAAAGGCTCGACCGTCCATGCATCTCCGTGTGCGCCCCGTGCCCCGTGGAAAATCCAACACGGGTTCCCAAACCCGCGAACGACGAAGTGCGCTGGCTGGATCCCGCATTTCGGGTCGCCCGTGCCAGGCAAGACCTGGAGACGACATGGTGGGGCGGTGAAGCTGTGCCTTCCAGCCTGCTTATGGCCAATTGGGTGGTCTGTCTCGGGGGTACGCCGCGTTTCAGCCAAGGGACCATTTGGTTTGAGACGCGGGACGTTGATTTCGATCAACCAACTCCCTTCCGCCACGACCCGGACAGTGTGTGGATGGAGAAGTTTCGCGCGCTGCTTTTGGCAATTTGTGAAGAGGCTGGCTCAAACGGTTTCCTCGTCGGCAAACCCGGCGGGCTTCCGGCCAACGATCTGCTTCCGATGCACATGGGCACAGAAGAGTTCCTGCTCGCGCTGATGGATCATCCGGATTGGATGGCGGAGGCGATCCTTATTGGGGCTCAAGACCAGTTCCAGGTCACCCGGGACCTGCAGGCATTGATCCTGGCGCAGGGACACGAGTATTGGTACGGGAACGCCGGGTGGATGCCATTTTGGGCGCCGGAACCCTTCAACAGCACGCAGTCGGATGTTTCCTGCATGCTTTCCCCGGAGCTGTTCGACCAGTTCGTGCTCCCCGAGTTGGAGATCCAGGGCATGGAACACGGTGCGCTTTGGTACCACCTCGACGGTGGTGATGCCAAACAACACCTGCCACGCCTGCTGTCGCTTCCCTTTCTTCGGGTGGTTCAGTATGCCCCGGCACCTTGCGAACCAAGCAACGGCCCGGAGCATCTGGAGATGTACCGGCAGATCCAGGCAGCCGGCAAAATCGTTCATATCGAATTGCCCGCCCTCCATGTCGAACCGCTGACTCGAGCGCTCGATCCGGCGCTTTTGATGCTTTCTACCCACTGCTCCAGCCGGGAAGAGGGCGAGAAGTTGTTGGAAAATTGTGTGCGATGGACGCAGAATTCCACAGATTGAAATTCTTCCGCTTGACAAGATAAACATTCCCGATTATTTCTATTAAATATTTCTTCGCCGCAATCCCCTCCTATCGTCATGAAAATCCTAAAAGTGTCTGCCTTGATCGTCCTCGCAAGCTTTGTCTCGCCCAGCATCTTCGCCCAGACTCGAGTTTGGGAT
Organism: Terrimicrobiaceae bacterium; assembly: GCA_041737265.1. Taxonomy (GTDB): domain Bacteria; phylum Verrucomicrobiota; class Verrucomicrobiia; order Chthoniobacterales; family Terrimicrobiaceae; genus JBGSSC01. The sequence continues at coordinate 5,012 of JBGSSC010000603.1, forward strand.
GGGGATACCAACAGTCTGTGGGATGATGGCAACAACTGGGTCGGCGGGACTTTTCCAAATACCTCAGGCTCTGTTGCTTCCTTTCCAAGCGTTACGAACCAAGTAGTGGATTTAAATGGGGGCAACTTC
>JBGSSC010000176.1:0-6544 GCA_041737265.1 Terrimicrobiaceae bacterium
CGCCTTCCGTGCATGACTTCGTGGCTGTGGAATGCGGGCCGATGGGATCAACCCATCAATTTTCGAGAGGCTGTCACCACCGCCCCGCATCTGCTCCCCCAGGGAATTGCCGAATTTCCCATAGCGGGTGACTACGGATTCCGGGTCCCCAGCGAACCGGACAAGATTGACCTTATGGTCGGCTTGGGCATGCAGGAATTCCAGGTTTACCTGGAGCGAAATCACCCGATGTTGATCGTCTCGCATTGGCATGGACTGGAACATCCCCGTGTGACGGATCCTGCCAAGGAAGCGTATCCAAACGGAACCGGCTATGCCGTCCACGAGAAGCTGATTCCTGCGATTCTTTCCAGCGGCCGTGCGCGATTTACAGGGATGCGCGAGCTGATGAACACATTCCGCCAGGGTGGAAACGCATGAGACTCGGGGATTGATAGAAACCAGGCAGGGAGCTGTTCCTTAATACATTCGATCGTTGCCCGACTCCAAACTTTATGAAGCATATCACTATCGGTGTCCCAAAAGAAATCAAAGAACAGGAGTTTCGAGTCGCTCTGCTTCCCGCCGGTGCGTATCAATTGGTGAAGCGCGGGCACCGCGTTGTCGTTGAGAAGGGCGCTGGCGAGGGGATTGGCTTTTCCAACGGCGACTATTCCTCTGCGGGCGCGGTCGTTGTTTCCACCCACGAAGAAGCGTTCGATGCGGATCTGATAGTCAAAGTCAAGGAGCCCCTTGCCTTGGAGATTCCGCTACTTAAGCAGGGTCAAATTCTCTTCACTTACCTTCATCTCGCTGCAAATCGCGCTCTCACCGAAGGGTTGATGGCATCCGGGGCAACTTGTATCGCCTATGAGACCATCGAGGTGAACAAGCGATTGCCGCTTCTCGAACCCATGAGCGAGATTGCCGGCCGGATGTCAGTCATCGTGGGCGGGTACTTTCTAACAAAGCACCATGGCGGCAAGGGGGTCCTGTTAGGGGGTGTGCCCGGCGTCCTTCCCGGCAAAGTCGTTGTCATCGGAGGGGGAACCAGTGGAGTGAACGCAGCACGCATGGCGGGTGGCTTGGGGGCTGATGTAACAATTCTCGAAGTCGACCTCGAGCGGATGAGGTTCCTGGACATCACCATGAATACCGCAAGCACTCTCTTTTCAACGGAGGCCAGCTTGGTTGAGTTGCTTCCAACGGCCGACCTTCTGATCGGTGCGGTGCTGGTTCCCGGAGCCAAGGCCCCCAAGCTGCTCACCCGGGAGATGCTCCGCATGATGCAGCCCGGCTCTGTGCTTGTGGATATTGCTATTGACCAGGGAGGATGCGTGGAGACTTCACGACCAACAACTCATCACGATCCGGTTTTCGTTGAGGAAGGGATCACCCATTACTGCGTGGCAAATATGCCCGGGGCTTATGCCCGCACCGCCACCCAGGCGCTGACAAACGTGACCTATCGCTACATCGAAATGATCGCCGATTTGGGGTTGGAGGATGCTCTCAACATGCTGCCAGGCCTGAACTCCGGGCTCAACATCAGGGACGGATATCTTACCAATGGACCTGTGGCTGCCGCTCACGGTTTGGCCTGCCTGTCACCGGCATCCTGAATTGCATCGCCGGCAACTTGCTTTCTCAAACCAAAAACCCAAACCTCACATCAACATCACTTATGTCGACATCCTACCGTTTCTCTGTCGGACCCTGGAATCTCAGCGAAGGCCGCGATCCCTATGGACCGGAAACCCGCCCCGCACTCGGGCTTCCCGAAAAAATTAGAAAAATCCGCGAGGGTGGCTTTGATTCCGTGATGTTCCACGACGACGACATCATTCCAGATATCGATTCAAAGTCGACATCCCTGATAATGAAGGAGGCCCGCGAGGTCCGCAAGTTGGTCGAGAACGAAGGGCTTGGCATCGAAATGGTGGCTCCACGGCTTTGGTTCAGTCCCCATACAATTGATGGCGGCTTCACCAGCAATGCGGGCGCGGATCGCGATTATGCGCTTACGCGGTCGCTTCAAGCAATCGACATTGCCGCAGAGATGGGGACCGACCTGCTCGTGCTCTGGCTCGCGAGGGAAGGGACTTACATTCGCGAAAGCAAAAGCGCGGCACACTCATTGAAACTTCTTGTCGGTGCCGTGAACAAAATGCTGCAGCACAATCCAAAGATCCGGATTGCGATCGAGCCGAAGCCCAACGAACCCGTTGACATGGCCTATCTCCCCACGGCGGGACATGTCCTGGCGTTCTCCCACCTCACCGACTCTCCTGCGCGGGTTGGCTGTGTCATCGAGACAGCCCACTGCATCCTTGCCGGACTTGACCCGGTTGATGAGCTCGATTTCGCGCTTGCACAGAACAAGCTCTGGTCGATTCACCTGAACGACCAGAACGGCCTGAAGTTTGATCAGGACAAACCGTTCGGCAGCGTCAATCTCCGCTCCGCCTTCGGTCAGGTCATGGCCATCGAGCGCCACCAGTACGGATCGAAAGATGGTGCCTGCATTGCCTTCGACACTCATGCGTTCCGCACCTCGGATGTCAAAAATGGTCTCGATCACGCAATTAACAGTAAAAAGACCTTTCATCGACTACTGGAAAAAGCGCGCTCATTTGATGCCAAACTCGCGGGCAAGCTGGTCGCAGCGCGTGACTATCAGGCCCTCGACCAACTCGTGCTGGACCATTTGCTTGGGTAAATGCCCGGCCAGAATTGCTCTAACTCAAGTGCCTCGCGGTTCCTGATCATAATCGAAATCATAATCCTCTTCCCATCAGTCAATTACGATTACGATTAGGATTACGATAAAGATTAGGATTCATCCCAAATCTGCTTTAACTTCGTGCCATTCACAACTCACACCGGTTCACATCCACTCAGCATAATGAACCATGTTGTCCGGGCCATGGACGCATTGGTCGATGCAGGCGAACCCTTCGAAGGACTGTTTCCATCGTTGCTGGATCGTGAGACCTGCGGAATGCTAACCCGGATGCCGCCCCCGATTCCGGGGCTGCGCAATGGAGACCGCTCCCATCTGGGATCTAATCTCATTCACGATGAGGCCACCCTGAAAACCCTTTATGCGCTGGCCAAGGCGCTTGACCGCCCGGATTATTCAGAGGCCGCCGATCGCTACTCCCGTACCCGTGTCGCAGCCGGATATCGCCCAGTCATCAGGCAGGCCCGGGAGGACATGCAAACGGGGCTCTGGCAGAATGCATTCTCAAAAATGATTCCCTCCCGGGCGAGTCGATCGAGGTTGGGAGTCTGAACCAACGGATGACCGGCATAGCCGAGGCAATCGGCCCGATGCTGATCGGTCATGATCCACAGAACATTCCGCTTCACCTTGCCAGATATGCTGCAGTTTTCCGGAGACTGTCTTTGCCTTCCAGGAGCGGTGAATATTCCAAACCAAAATATCCGGTGTAGCCTGCGGCAGAAATCCGCTTGAGAAGGAATGGATAGTCGGTTTCTCCCTCAAAAATTTCATGTCTTCCAGGGATCCCCGCTGCATGGAAGTGACCGATGAGCTGAATGTTGTGCTCGATAAAGGCCGTTTGGTTTCCACCCATGATGCCCATATGGTAGACGTCATACAGTAGTCGCACACTCTCGAGACCGACTTCCTTGATGATTGCAGCCCCCTCCAAAGCGTTGTTCAAAAAGTACCCGGCATGATCAACCTCGGTGTTGAGTGGCTCCAGGTTCAGGCGGAAACCCTTTGCTGCAGCGATCGTTCCTGCGGCCCGAAGGGCCTCGACCAACGCCGTGCGCTGCTCCTGATAGCTGCGCTTGGGAACACACTGGCCGGTCGTAACGATCCCCTGGCTGCATCCTGCTGCCAAAGCGTAGTCCGTTCTTTGATCAATCAACTCCACGAACCGTTCCAGGTTCTCCGGCCGGACGGGAACAAGGTCTTCCTGATTGCCCGAAGCCAGGACGACACTGACTAGCTCGATTCCGGATTGCTTGCACTCCGCGGCAATTTTGTTCACGACATCCGCGTCCCGGCCCGCCCAGGTTTCGATAAATTTAAATCCGCACTCGGCGACATGGGCGACCCGCTTTTCAAGGGAGTCATCCGTGAATAACATATCAATTAGAACATCAGTTTTGATCATAGGTTTTTGTGGGAAAATTCAAGCAGTGACACCGTAGCTTCATCAGGGACGAGCCAGTCCAGGTGAGGGATGAAATCGACAAAAAGCGGCGCGTCATGGTTTCCGCCTTTGATTTCAGAATAGCGGACCGGCGCATGGCTTGCGTGCAAATCCGCAACAAGGTCGCGGACGTTCTGCACAGGCATTGTTGCGTCGGCTGTTCCGTGGAGAATTGCCAGGCGTTGGAGCGCAAGATTAGTGGCATGGAAGCGCACGGAGCGTTCATGATAGACAGCGGGTATTTCGTCGGGAGTTCCTCCGTAGCTCTCTACAAAATGTGCCGGGAATTTCGAATACATGGTCACCATGTCTGTGGCAGGGCAGAAGGCGAGGATGCCGTCAACAATTCCCGGGTTACGTGCCGTAAAGATCAGCGCGCTGGTGCCGCCCATCGATCCCCCCACCAATAGGGTCCGGGATGGCCGGAAGCGGTCGATGGCAATTCGAAAGATTTCGCGCACATCCTCCTCCGCAGCAGGGCTCATCCACGAATTTCCGCGGTATTCCGGACAAAGATAGACGGCATTTCTTTCCGACATCCACTGCGCCAGCCTTCCAAAGGCATTGCCGTAGATCCCCGGTGTCATGCCTTGGTCCTGGTGCGAGCACGCACCGTGGAGGTAAACGACGAGGAGAGGGGAGGCAGAGGGCGACGAGTTTTGAAAATCTGCGAGCAGAAAGGTCTGACGGCTGCCGTCATGGGGAGATAAAAAAGTTTCTTCGTGAGTTGTGGAACTGATGCTGTTCATGGTATCCTGCGGAGGAGCTGCTCATAGGTGATGCACCGGAGTTTTTTTTCCTGAGCGTACCGGAACGTGCGATCCAGCATCTCCATGGCCGGGTCGAACCGCAAGAGGCTCCACGGGTGCCAGACCAGCGAGACAAAGGCGAGATTCTCCCGGACTGCACGATCGATGAACGGTTTGTTGTTGTAATGGAATTCTTCCCCGGGGGTTTTGATTGCCGCGGGGGGCACCGTCTCCGGAAACTGCGGGGGAAACAGAAGGAGAAGCCGGACCTTGTCGCTCTTGAGGACGTTTTCATGCCACCCATGCCCGGGGAACTCTTTCAAGTCCGGGAAGCCGTCTGCGGCATAGTTGGAAGCCTGTCTCAGTGGGGCCGGCATGGAGAATTGCTCTCCCCATAACGCGCTGCTGACATATTCATGTCCCGAGTCGCAAAGCGTGCGCAGGATTTCCGGAGCACCGCTCAGACCGTTCGGGAAGCCGTAGGGAGTGCGCATGCCAACGCAGCGACGGTCCGGGAAATAGCGTTCCACAATTTCTTTGCCCCGGACGATTTCCTCCCTCATGTCCTCGGGCGATGCCCCCGGACCGCCAAGCGGATGGTCCCGCAGCAACTTGTGGGAATAGGAATGCGACGCGATTTCGAAGAGCGGATCGTCCAAAAGGCGGCGATATTCATCAGGGGAGGCCTCCAGCGTTTTTCCGACAATAAAAAAGGTGGCCGGCATTTTGTAGCGCCGGTGCATCTCCACAATTTTGTGGCAGGCATCGAGGCAGCTTGGCGCCTCGGTGTCATAGGCTGGAATAAAAGCGGTCATGAATCGATCCGGGTGCAGTGTGATGAAAGCACGCTGTTGAGGCAGGCCGCGAACTGTTCACACGTTTCCGGTGACCACCACTGGTTGAGTGCGATGGTAATCCGGCGGTCAAAGAGGTCCGATCCCACCGGGCAGAGGTCGTCCCGGTTAAGCTCCGGGAATGCACGGAACAGCGGGAACATATGACGTTGAACATGCCAGTCGGGGCGGGCATTTGGCCCGCGGTACTGTGCAGAAATTCCGATTGCCGCAAGGGCTTCGCGTAGCTTTTGGCCCAGGGCATCGGTGGCCGGAAAAAACCGGAACATGTAGCCGATATCTCCCTCCGGGTCGTTGCTCTTCTGCCACGTGATTTCCTTGTAGGAGCCCAAGCGGGCGCGAATATTCCGCCAAACTTCCCGATAGCGGGCCACAACTTCCGGGAGTTTGCGGAGTTGGATCACATTGACTGCGGATTCGAGCTCCGAAAGACGGAAATTCCCGCCGACGAAAAGCTCGCCCTCGTAGCGTTCCGGAGCGCAGCGATCCGGACGCCAGAGCCCGCCACCCTCGGCCATTTGGCGCACCCGGTCGAATGACCGTTCATCGTTCGTGACAACCATCCCTCCTTCGCCTCCACCGATGATTTTGTAGGACGAAATGCTGAAGCATCCGAAATCTCCGAGCGATCCCACCGGGCGGCCCTTGTAGGTTGCACCGGGAGACTGCGCGCAATCCTCGATTACTTTCAGACCGTGTTTCCTGGCAATCTCGAGGATGGGATCCATATCGCAAACACTCCCCCAGTGGTGAGTTGGTGCGATGGCAACCGTCT
>JBGSSC010000650.1:0-19845 GCA_041737265.1 Terrimicrobiaceae bacterium
CCTGCGCTTCGACTGGAATGAAATCCTCGACCGCAAGGAAACCCACACCCTCCAGGCCGCCGCCGCGCTGCTCCACCGCGACAGCCTCGCCCCCGAGCAAGGCGAGAGCCTGCTCGAAAACCTCGACGCCAACGCGCACAAGCACGCCTTCGGCGTCAGCGAGGATCTCAAATACGCCCTGCGCTCTGCCATCGAACTGCTCGGCAACGAGGCCGTCACCCAGCTCCGCAAGAAGGCCCAGGAAAGCAAGCAGGGCTTCTACTCCGGCAAGGACGCCGTCGATCCGGGCGACCTCAGCCTGGAATGCCTGCGCCTCGTCTATCGCCTCATGTTCCTCTTCTACATCGAGGCCCGGCCGGAACTCGGCTACGTGCCCATCCAGAAGAGCGACATCTACGCCAAGGGCTACAGCCTGGAATCCCTGCGCGACCTCGAAATGGTTCCGCTCCAGTCCACCGAGGCGCGCGAGGGCCGCTACTTCGATGCCACCCTGCGCCAGCTCTTCCGCCTCGTCCGCCAAGGCTGCGGGGCCAGCCAGGAACGCGCCCTCATCGCTGGCTCGGAAAAGGAAGTCTTCTCCCTTGCCCCGCTCGACAGCCGCCTCTTCGAGGAGGACGCCACCCCGCTGCTCAACCAGGTCACCTTCCCTAACCACATCTGGCAGCAGGTCATCAAGGGCATGTCCCTCAGCCAGGGGAAACGCAAGGGCCGCGTCAGCTACCAGCTCCTCTCCATCAACCAACTCGGTGCCGTCTATGAGGCCCTGCTCTCCTACCGCGGCTTCTTTGCCCCGGAGGACCTCTATGAGGTGAAACCCGAGCCCAAGAAAAAAGCCAAAGCCGCCAGCGAGGAGGAAGACGAAGAAGATCCGACCGATCCGTCCGATCAGTCAGATCAGTCAGATCCGACCGATCTCGCCACCGGCGGCGACGACCTCGACTCCGCCTGGTTCGTCCCCGCCAGCCGCATCCGGGACTACAAGCCCACCGAGATCGTCCACGACCTCGACGACCAGGGCCGCCGCGCCATGCGGAAATACCCGCGCGACACCTTCATCTACCGCCTCGCCGGGCGCGACCGGGAAAAGAGCGCCAGCTACTACACCCCGCAGGTGCTCACCCGCTGCCTGGTGAAATACGCGCTCAAGGAACTCATCGGCGAGCGCCCCGGCGATCCGAACTGGCGCACCGCCGATGAAATCCTCCGCCTCACCATCTGCGAGCCCGCCATGGGCAGCATGGCCTTCGGCAACGAGGCCGTGAACCAGCTCGCCGAGGCCTACCTGGAGCGCAAGCAGGCCGAGCTGGGCCGCCGCATCCCGCACGACCAATACGCCACCGAGTTGCAGAAAGTCCGCATGTTCATCGCCGACCGTAACCTCTTCGGCGTGGACCTCAACCCCATCGCCACCGAGCTGGCCGAGGTCAGCATCTGGCTCAATGCCATCTACGGCGAACCCTCCGAGGACGGCCAGCCGCCCAAGCCCGCCCGCGTCCCGTGGTTCGGCTACCAACTCTTCACCGGCAACAGCCTCGTCGGTGCCCGCCGCGAGGTCTATCCGGCCGACCGGCTGAAGAAACAGGCCAAGGACAGCCTTTGGTTCAACCTCGCCCCCAAGCGGCTCGACCCGCAGAACCCCGCCCGCGGCGAAAATGAGATCTACCACTTCCTCCTGCCCGATCCCGGCATGGCGGACTACAGCACCGGCGCGAAGGCCCCCGCCGCCCAGCTCTACCAGCAGGAATTCGAGCGGCTCAAAGCCTGGCGCAAGGACTTCACCGCGCCGCTGGAGCCGCACGAGATCCAGCGCCTGCGCCAGCTCTCCACCGCCATCGACGCCCTCTGGGCCGAGCACGCCAAGCTCATGGCTGAGGACCGCCAGAAAACCGAGGACCCGCTCTCCCTCTGGCCGCACACCGCCACCGTCGAGCCCCGCCTCTCCCGCGCCGAAAAGGAGGAAATCCGCACCAAGCACCTGCTCAACCGCGACGACGACCTCGCCACGCCCTACCGCCGCCTCAAGCTGGTGATGGACTACTGGTGCGCCCTCTGGTTCTGGCCCATCACCCAGAGCGACACCCTCCCCAGCCGCGAACAATGGTGGATGGAAATCGGAGCCATCCTCGAAGGCAACATCGTCGATGTCACCGTCCAGCACGAGCTGCTGCTGTCCGGCAGCGCGGGCACCGCCGGGGAGAAAAACCAGCCCCACCTGATCGACGCCCCCGGCAGCCAGCCCATGCTGCTCGATGCCCCCAGCCAGCAACCGCGCCTCCACGACAAATACGGCCAACTCCGCATCAGCCGCCTGCGCCAGCACTTCCCTCGCATCGTCACGGTCGAAAAGGCCGCCACGCGTCTCCGCTTCTTCCACTGGGAACTCGCCTTTGCCGATGTCTTCGCCTCGCGCGGCGGCTTTGATGTCGTGCTCGGAAACCCGCCGTGGCTCAAAATCGAGTGGAACGAAGCCGGTATCCTCGGCGAAGTGAACCCGCTCTTCGCCATCCGCAAACTCAACGCCAACGAAATCTCCAAACTCCGCGCCGACGCCTTCGCCCGCTTCCCCGGCCTACAGGAAGTATGGACTGCCGAATTGGAAGAATCCGAAGCCACGCAGAACTTCCTAAACGCGACGCAGAACTACCCCCTGCTCAAGGGAATGCAGACAAACCTCTACAAGTGCTTCGTGCCGCTCGGCTGGAAGCTCAATAACAACTTCGGCGTTGCTGGCTTCCTCCACCCGGAAGGCCCTTACGACGATCCCAAGGGCGGGGAATTGCGCGAGTCTCTCTACCGGAGACTGCGGGCGCACTTTCAATTCGTGAATGAACTTCAGCTTTTTGCCGAGGTGTTTCACAAAGTTAAATATAGCATCAATATATATGGCCCACAGCGTGACCAACCGTGCTTCGATCACCTAGCTAACCTCTTCTCCCCAATTACTGTCGATGCCAGTTTCAAGCATGATGGTTTCGGCGTCATTGGAGGCCTCAAGGATGAACTCGGCAGATGGAACACCACCGGACATGCAGATCGCATCGTTCGAGTCGGCCCTAACCAGCTATCGGTCTTCGCGAAGCTATACGATGAGCTTGGCACTGTGCCCATGCAAGCCCGCTTGCCAGCGCTCCACGCAACAAAGCTTGCCTCCGTCTTGGAGAAACTTGCTTCCTATCCAAAAAAACTCAGCGACCTCGGTGACGACTACATCTCTACCGTCATGTTTGACGAAACGAATGCCCAAATCGCGGGAACTATACGGCGCGAAGCTGACCGATCCGCGCCATTCCCGGACTCGCCCGCCGAACTGGTTCTCTCCGGTCCGCACTTTTTCGTAGCAAATCCCTTCAACAAAACCCCGCGAGCCGTGTGCAACGCAAATGGCCACTACGACCCGCTTGTCCTAGAGTCACTGCCTGACGACTACCTGCCGCGCACCAACTACCGCCCGATGGCCGACAGTGAGGAATACCTCCAGCGCACACCGCGCGTAAGCTGGGTTGAAAAAGGCCGGCCCATGACCAAACCGGTGACAGAACATTTTCGAGTTCTTTTCAGGGCAATGCTTCCTACTGCTAATGAACGCACACTTTGCTCAGCGCTGTTTCCTCCGCAGATTGCGCATCAGAACGGTTGTCGAAGCTACATTTTCGCGCCGCACCGCTTGCGCGAGCTAATAGCTTTAGGCACCCAATCTGTTTCTATCCCTTTGGACTTCCTTGTCCGCTCGGCAGGCAGAACCAACCTGCATCAGATGCTGGATGATTATTTGTTGGCTGATTTCGACGGAAAGTATTCGGCACCGCTCCGTTACCTCGCCCTCAACTGCCTGACCACGCACTACGCGCCATTGTGGGAGGAGCTGTTCGATGGTGGGTTCCGGGAGGAGAGCTGGAGCCAGCCGGACAACCCGCGATTGCCGCAGGGTTTCTTCCGCTACCTCACGCCGCAGTGGCAGCGGCACTGTGCCTTGCGCAGCGACTACGCCCGGCGCATGGCCCTGGTGGAGATCTACGTGCTGGTGGCGCGCGAGCTGGGGCTCACCCTCGACGAGCTGCAGCTCATCTACCGCGTCCAGTTCCCGGTGATGCAGCAATACGAGCGCGACACCTGGTATGACCGCCACGGCCGCATCGTCTTCACCAACAGCAAGGGCCTCGTCGGCGTCGGCCTCCCGCGCAAGCGCGGTAAGAAAGACCCCGCCATCACCCTCACCCACCCCGACGGCCTAGGAAAAATCCCGCGCCCCATCCAAGGTTGGGAAGAACTCCGCCAGCTCCAGGAATCCGGCCACCTCCCCGAAGGCTCCGTAGCCACCACCACCGTCACCGACGACACCCTCCCCGGCGGCCCCCGCACCGTCGAGCGCCAATACACCGCCCCCTTCGCCCTCGCCAACCGGGAGGAAGACTACAAACTGGCGTGGGAGTTCTTCGAGGCTCGCCAGCCAGTCCCAGGAAAGTGCTCCGATTGAAAAATATGGACGGATAGTGTCCACTTTTGCATAAATAAGCACAGATGAACGAGGACAAACCGGTTTCCGAGCTTCTTGACGACTTCCAGCGGCGCGGCCGCTACGGCTTTTTGCGTGAGGAGATGGAGGCCGCATTGCCCGGCGCGTCATCGGTGGCGATTGGCAAAGCCTTGCAGCGTCTGGCGCGGAAAGGCCGGGTCAGGCGACTCCGTGGAGGGTTCCACGCCATCGTCCCGGTGGAGTTCACCACCCAAGGACTGCCGCCCTATGATTGGTATCTGGACGATCTGATGCGCGCGTTGGAACTGCCCTACTACGTGGGCCTACTTAGCGCAGCCGCGCTGCACGGAGCGGCGCACCAACAGGTTCAGCAGCTTCAGCTCTTGGTGCCGGGATACGTGAGGCGTTTGGAGGTCCCGGGTTTGTCCATTCGCTTCTTCCCCAAAGCAGAGTTTGCCGCCACTCCGCTTGAGCACCGCAAGGGACACTCCGGCACGCTGCCTGTCTCTACCCCGGAGGCCACCGCCCTCGATCTGATCCGCCACGCCCGCCACTTGGGCGGTCTGGATGCCGTGCTCACCGTGCTTGGCGAACTGACGGAAGCCATGACCGCCACCGGACTCACCACCGCCGCCGCTGCGGAGACCGCAACCACCCAACTCCAGCGCCTCGGCTGGCTGCTCGACCGTCTCGGCCAATCCTCCTTGGCGGATACCCTGCACTCCACGTTGCCTAAAGCTGGAGCATTGTCCCGTGCCTTGCTCGATCCCACTGAGCCCCGCACTGGCAGCGCGGCTACGAACCGCTGGCGCGTCATCGAAAACACCCAACCGGAGGCCGACCTATGATCGCTCCCGCCTTCATCACCGAGTGGTCGCAGCAATGCCCGTGGGTTTCCCCAGCTCAGGTGGAGCAGGATCTGGTGCTCTCGCGCGGCTTGGTGGAGATCTACTCCGATCCCGGGCTCCGCGAGCGATTGCTGTTCCGGGGTGGCACCGCGCTGCACAAGATCGTTCTCCAACCAGCCGCCCGCTACTCTGAGGATTTGGATTTCGTCCAACTGCGGGAAGAACCCATCGGCACCACACTCGACCTGATCCGGGCGCGTCTGAATCCGTGGCTCGGCGAACCGAAGAGCGACATCGGCCCGCGTGGTGCCACGCTCACCTACCGCTTCGAGTCTGAGCTGCCGCCGATCATCCGCCTGCGCCTCAAGATCGAGATCAACACCCGGGAACATCTCTGTCTCCTGCCGGTTGAAGAGACACGGTTCGCCGTCGATTCCCGCTGGTTCTCCGGCGAGGCTCAACTACCCATCTACGCCACCACCGAACTGCTTGGGACAAAGCTCCGCGCGCTCTACCAACGCCGCAAGGGACGCGACCTCTTCGACCTCTGGCAAGCCTACCAGGCCGGCGTCCTCGATGCTCCCGATGTGGCCACTACGTTCGCCCACTACATGCACGCGGAGAACCATCCGGTCAGCGCGGCCGAGTTCGCAATCAATCTCGCTGCCAAGATGAAACACGCCGGGTTCCTATCCGACACCCCGCCACTGCTGCGCCCCGGCGTGAGCTTCAATCCCACCGAAGCGCATGATTGGCTGACAAGCGAAGTCATACCGCACATGCTCTAACTAATAATCATCCAAACCTGCTCCACAAGTTTCTCATAGGTAATCTCTCTAACCAATGTCATCCTCCTTACATGAATCCAAGGCAGCCGCCGACCTGGCGAGATTGTTTTACGACTTCCTGCCGGGTTCGGGTGGCCGCTCTTGGAGGGGGCACGTGACATTTGAGACTGTAGCGACACACGCGGGGGTCAGCGAATTCTGGTCAGGTGGCAGTAAAGAGCCTGCTCTAGCCCGTTTGTTGGAGCAGACCTTGAAACACCGGCGGAACCGGTTTGAAGAGCTCGTGCTGGCGATCGTGTCCGAAGGCATCAAGTATCGGCGGAGCAAGGGGAACGATGTCCGTGAGTCAGAAATTCTTGCGGTCAACCGAGTCATCAAGGCCCTCGGGTTCAAGTTCCCCGATCTTTGGGATTCCACGTTCCTAGCATCGCTGGAGAGAGACCTGGCGTTACAACCGGAGGAACCAGCGACGGTTGCTCGCTACGAACCAACGCCACTTGGTTTGATTCAGTCCGAGCTGCCTATTCTGCGTGCGGAGTTCTACCATCTTGCAACTGCAAGTAACCGGCAGGCGGCAGGCATCGCACTTGAGAAACTCCTCAATCGGCTTTTTCAGATCTTTGATTTGACTCCTGGGAAGGCCTTCCGAGTCACGGGTGAGCAGATCGACGGAACCTTTAACTTGGATCACGAGACCTACCTGCTTGAAGCAAAGTGGGAAGCCAAGCCCGTCTGCGAAGCCCCGCTGCTTACGTTTCGTGGGAAGGTCGAAGGCAAGTCAGTATTCACACGCGGTTTGTTCCTTTCGATCAACGGCTTCACTCCAGATGCAATAGCAGCAATCACCCGTGGCAAGCAACCGACCTTCATTCTTGCAGACGGCGCGGATCTCAGTCCCGTTTTCGAGCAAGCCATCCGCTTTGACGACCTGCTTCGTCTCAAAGTGAACAACCTTGCAGCGACCGGAGAGATGCTCACTCGCGCAAAGCCTTAGTTCATCCTTTCTACTTTCCCAGATGCTCCCATCCCTACTCGCCCGCGAAGTCCAAACCGGACTCAAACAGTTCCTAACCGTCGGCTTCGAGCCGTCGGATGCCTTGTTTGCCGGGGTGATGCAGCGCTTCACGGAGCAGGAGAGCCGCTGGATGAAAGGGCCTTATGTGCAGCTCGGCCTGCCGTTCCGCGTGGGTGGAAAGGGGAAGAAATTCTTCAAAGGCTTCGAGACCGAACATCCTGGCTACGTGCATCAGGAAGCGGCATGGCTACGGCTGGCGAGCGAACACAAGTCAGCGCCCACACTGGTGGCCACCGGCACCGGCTCGGGTAAAACGGAGTGTTTCCTCTATCCGTTGCTGGATCACTGCGCCCGGTCAAACTCGGCAGGGGTCACCGGCATCAAGGCGCTGGTCATCTACCCGATGAACGCACTGGCCACCGATCAGGCCCGGCGCTTTGCGGAGGTCATTGCGGCGACTCCCGCCTTCGCCGGGCAGCGGGTGGGATTGTTCGTCGGCGGAAAATCCGGAAAGGACGGTCGCGGCCAGACCACCATGAGCGCCACCGGTGTGATCACCGACCGGCAGACCATGCGCGATGACCCGCCGGACATCCTGCTCACCAACTACAAGATGCTCGACTACCTGCTGATCCGTCCCAAGGACCGGCAGCTCTGGAGCAAGAACAAGCCGGACACACTGCGCTACGTGGTGGTGGACGAACTTCACACCTTCGACGGCGCGCAAGGCACCGACCTCGCACTGCTGCTGCGCCGGTTGCGTGCCCGTCTCGATACGCCGGAGAACAGTCTGATCTGCGCGGGAACCTCCGCCACTCTCGGCAGCAATGCGGACACCGCGCCGCTGCGCGAGTATGCCCGCCAGGTGTTCGGATTTGATTTTCCCCCGGATGCAGTCGTCACCGAAGACCGGCTCAGTGATTCCGAGTTCCTCGGCAGCAGCGCAATCGAGCATCTGCTCCAGCCGCGAGAAGACTTCGCGGAGGTGCTGGCTGCCGCCCGATACTCCAGCCAGGAGGAAGCCATCGCTGCATGGTTCAAGGTTTTCTTCCCGACGGAACCCATCCCGGACGATGTGCGCGACCCGGCGTGGAGACAAAAACTCGGCGGTCTGCTCAAGAAGCACCTGCTCTTCGTCAACTTGGTGAAACTGGTGAAGGGCGGCATCGTCCCGCTGTCGGATCTCCAGCAGCAGATGCAAGGTCCCTTACCGGAGAGTGCACGCCCGGTCATCGCACAGGTAATTGATGCACTTCTTTCACTTGTCGCATGGGCGCGCGATCACAAGGTGGCCGCGCTCCCGCTCGTGACGCTGCGTGTGCAGCTCTGGATGCGCGAGCTGCGACGAATGGTCGCCAGCGTGCGCAAAAACCCCGCCGACATCGAACTGATCTCAGCGAATGATCTCCGCCCGCAGGAAGGCCGCCTGCATCTCCCGCTGGTGCAATGCACCGACTGCCATTGCAGCGGCTGGCTCAGCAGGATGCCCGCCGGCCAGTCGATGTTGTCACACGACCTGGATCTCATCTACAGCTCGTGGTTCGGCAGCCAACCGGAAATCGTCCGACTCTACTCGACTCAAGGGTTGTCACAGCCACAGGTGCAAGGTGTGGTCCAACGCCTATGCGCCACCTGCGGCGCCCTGAACTTCGACGGCACCCACTGCAATAGTTGTGGCAGCGAAGAAATGATCGATGTGTTCCGCGTCACGGCGACACGCAGCAGCAATGCCAGGAACGGTACGACCAGCACATGGCACGATCAAACCTGCCCGGCGTGTGGCAGCCGCAGTTCCATCCTTCTTGGTGCGCGCAACACGACGCTCGGCTCGGTGGTGATCGAGCAGACCTGGTCCAGTCCTTACAACGACGACAAGAAGCTGATCGCGTTTTCCGATGCGGTGCAGGATGCCGCCCACCGTGCAGGCTTCTTCACCGCCCGCACCTACCTGAATACGGTGCGCACCGGCCTTTCCCGGGTGATCGACCTCGTTGCCACACCCGTCTGCGGATGGAATGATTTCCTCACAGCTTCCCGCGAGTTGTGGTCGCAGGCGGATTCGCCAATGGAAATGGACCGACAGAAGTTTGTCTCCGAGTTCATCGGTCCCAACATGCTGTGGCAGAAGGACTGGGCGGAGCACTTGCAGCAGGAAGGACAACTGCCGAAGAACAGCCGACTGCCGGAACGCGTGCGCAAGCGTCTCGCTTGGCAGGCTTTCGCCGAGTTCACCTACCTGAGCCGTCGGGGCCGCAACTTGGAAACCATCGGCAAGGCGGTGCTTGTTCCACACGCGGATTCTGCGCGCAATGCCGCCGCTGCGGTCCTGCCCGTGCTGCGCGAACAATACGGACTGCGGCACTTGGATGAGAAAGCGGTGTTCCAGTGGTTATGGGGATTCCTGATCCACCTGAAGACCCGGGGAGCGGTAACACACCCGGAGTTGGCCACGTTTATAGAAGACGGCAATGTCTTTGCCTTCGCGCGGACAGGCCGACGCAACGAATGGCTGCCGGGCATCGGCCCCCGCGCCACTCAGCCAAGGTTCCTTTCTCTCGGTGCGCCAACCCAAGGTTTTGACCGGCTAGTTTCGGCTCAAGGGCGCACGTTCTTCCAGAACTGGCTCGAAGCCGTCTGCCAACAGGCGGGCCAGATGCTGCCGAAGAATGGCGAGAACGACATCTATCAGGTGGCGATTGATGCCTTGGTAGAGCAAGACCTGCTCACCCGGGTAAACGGTCGAAATGGAGCTGTGGTAGGCCTGAATGCTGCCAAGCTCCTGTTGGACAGGAGGGTGTCACGGATCGTCTCACGCCAAGGCAAACGGGGTTTGTCGGTACCGTCCGAACTGGCGGATGAGTTGCTGGGCATGCCGTGCCTGCAAGCGCCGCAGGAGGTGTATGCGGAGAGGCAGGACGGCGAGCACTGGTTCGCCCGGCAATTCAGTCGTGGGGACCTTCGGCGGATCTTCTCGGCGGAACACACCAGCCTGCTGGAGCGCGACAAACGCGAGGCACTGGAGCAGCGCTTCAAGAGCAAGCAGCCACAACCGTGGTATGAGAACCTGCTCTCCGCCACGCCCACGCTGGAGATGGGGGTGGACATCGGCGACCTGTCCTCGGTGATGCTGTGTTCCGTCCCACCGAATCAGGCGAGCTACCTCCAACGCATCGGTCGCGCCGGCCGCCGGGATGGCAACGCGTTCACCTCCACATTGGCGGACGGTGCCAGCCCGCATGATTTGTATTTCTTCGAGGATACCGAGGAGATGCTTAGCGGCGAGGTCACACCGCCCGGGATCTTTCTCAAGGCCCCGGAGGTGTTGCGCCGGCAGTTGCTCGCATTCTGCCTCGACAACTGGGTCGGCTCCGGCATTCCTGCGAAGGCTCTTCCGGATGAGACCAAGGATGCGCTCGATGCCTATGACGCAAACGACCAGAAGCGCTTCCCCTACATCTTCCTCGATTACATGCAGACGCACGAAGTCGAACTTCTCTCCGGCTTCAAGGCCCTGCTCGGCAAGGATCTGGATGATCGTGTGGACCGCCGCCTGACCGAGTTCATGGAAGGCACAGATCAGGAAGATCCGCTGCGTCTGCGTTTGCTCAAGCTGTTTGAAGAACTGGCTGCTGAGCGGAAATCCTACCGGGAGCGCGCGGAGCGGCTCAAGAAATGCATCGCCGAGTTGAAGAAACAACCACAGGACGAGGCGGTCATCGAGGAAACCGAGCAGAGCCAACTTGAACGGCAGAAGGCACTCGGACTCATCCGGGAAATCAATAGTCGCCAGCTCCTTGAAACCCTCACCGATGCCGGGCTGATCCCGAACTACGCCTTCCCGGAAGCAGGCGTGGAACTGAAGTCTGTGCTCTGGCGCAGGCGCACCGACGACGATCCGCAGGACTCCGGCCCATACATCTCACTGCCAGCCGAAAAATACGAACGCCCCGCACATTCGGCCTTATCGGAATTCGCTCCCGAGAACATCTTCTACGCCAACCGGCGGAGGGTGGAGATCGAGCAGATCAACCTTGAACTCTCCAAGGTGGAAGAGTGGCGGCTTTGCCCGACCTGCCACCACAGCCTGAACCTTTCCATCCATGCCGATAGCGACGGGGCCTGCCCGAAGTGTGGCGACCCGATGTGGGCCAACATCGCCCAGAAACGCAAGTTGATCCGCTTCAAACAGGCCATTGCCAACAGCAACGATTCGGAGGTGCAGATCGACGACAGCGCGGAGGACCGCGAACCGAAGTTTCACGTCCGCCAGTTGCTCACCGAGTTCAACAAGGATGATGTGCGCGAGGCCTACAAACTGACCTCACAGGAGACCCCTTTCGGTTTTGAGTTTATCGAGCGGGTGGTGTTCCGCGATATCAACTTCGGCGAACCTTCCAAACCCGGCGATTCCTATGCGGTGGCTGGAAGGCAAAGCCCTCGCCCTGGTTTCCGCCTCTGCAAACATTGCGGACAGGTGCAGCGCCCACCGCGCAACGCCCGTGAACGAGACAAAGGCCAACTCCACGCCTTCGACTGTGCTCATCGGAACACGAACGACCCGGAAAACCTCATAGACTGCCTTTACCTTTATAGGGAGTTCGCATCGGAAGCGCTGAGAATTTTGGTTCCTTTCACGCGTTCGGGTATTGATGAAGTTTCCGTCCAGTCGTTCATGGCCGCGCTACGTGTCGGGCTCAAGCGCCGGTATGGCGGCAAGGTGGACCACCTCCGCCTTGTTACCCAAGAGGAACGTCAGAGCGATGGAGGAACCAGTCGCCATTATGTTTTAATCTATGACTCCGTGCCCGGCGGAACAGGCTACCTTCACGAGCTTCTGGCAGACGGAGCCCAAACCTTGGTCAACGTGATCCGTCTAGCCTTGGAGCAACTCAAGAGTTGCTCTTGCAACTCGCACCCCGGGAAAGACGGATGCTACCGCTGCGTCTATCAATACCGCCTCGGCCGCGACATGGCTCTTGTTTCACGCGACCGTGCCCGAGCCATCCTGGAGGCTATCGAGGGGAATCTCGATCAACTTGAGAAAGTCTCAACCGTGGCCGACATCTTCGTGAACCCCAACTTCGACTCGGACTTGGAGGCAAGGTTCATCGAAAGCATGCGCCGCCTTGGCGGAACCAACGGCTTGTCCAAAGTGCGTCTGGTCAAAGAGATCGTGCAGGGCAAATCGGGGTATCTGATGGAGGTTGGCACCCAGAGGTATTGGATCGAACCGCAGGTGGATTTGGGGCCAAATGACGGGGTCGCGGTTCCTTCGCGCCCGGATTTTGTGTTGTGGCCTGTGCAGAGTAGTTCTCCACGCAGGCCGATTACGGTATTCTGCGACGGATGGGCCTACCACAAAGACATCACCCGCGAGGATGCAAAAAAACGCAACGCCCTGCTCGCAAGCGGCAAGTTCTGGGTATGGGCGGTTACATGGGAAGACGTCAAGTCGGCCTTCGACGGGAGTGCGGAAACCGATCTGGCGGATGGACTGAATGCAATGGCACTCAGCGAGCTGCCTGCGCAGCTACGGCCCATGGATGATGCAGCCCAACGAACTCGTCATTCCATCGCCACGCTGCTGCACTGGTTAGAGGCTCCGGCGGCGGATGGTATGGACGGTCGAGCGCTCCGATTCTCAAAGCAGGCAGGAGCAACGGCATTCCGGATGGTTCCCGATCCACGCAAGCCGGAGAGCTCAACTCAACGGGCGCAACTCGAACAGTTCTGGAGCGGTCTGCCCGGGACCCTGCCTTATGAACGACCTGCCAAACCAGTGGCATGTGGTAATTTGAATGAGCCACTCCTCATGTTCCGCTACTGGATTACGCAGGCGCTGGCCGATCCCGATACCGCAGCGCCAAAGAGTCCAGGATTTCTGGTGCTCGACTTAAACGCTGCCGAGACCGAACCCGATCAGCACCGGGCTTGGCGGCGTTGGCTCTGGATGTTCAACACCATGCAACACCTGCCGGGCGTGTTCCTGGCGACGCGGGACGGATTGCTTGGTGCGGATCACAATGCCATCACCCCCGCCGAATTCGCCAAGCCTGCCAGCGGCGGGGGGCAAGCAGCGGAGGCGGCAGCCTGGGCGGAAGTTATGGATCAAGCGCTGGATGCCTTGCTGCCGGGCTTGCAGGAACTGCACAGCGCGGGCATTCCCGTTCCAGACGGTGTGGGCTTCGAACTGGAGGAGGGTGGTGAAGTTGTCGCGGAGTGCGAACTAATCTGGACCCACAGCAAGGTCGTGCTGATACTCGATAATCATGCCGACTCCGAATCCGCCTGGACGAGTCGCGGATGGCAAACTGTCAAGGCATCACTTGGGTGGCCATCCCTGCTCTTGAACAAACTTAATGCATCCACTCCTTCAGGAACCATCTGATTTCTAACATCCACACGTCATGAATCTCAAAGTCGCCCTCGCCCAGGACTTCCTCTCAAACCTCTCGAAACTCCCGTCGTCCATCCAGTCGAAGGTGCTGAAGTGGGCGCTCAAGTTTCAAAGCGATCCTACCGCCAACGGGATCAACTACGAATCGATCAGAGGCGCACGCGACAAAAACCTGCGCTCCGTCCGCATCGACCAGGATTGGCGTGGCATCGTCTTCAAACCGGACAAGGGCGACGTCTATGTGCTGATGTATGTGGACAAGCACGATAACGCCTACCGCTGGGCCGAAACCCGGCGCGTCGCGATTAATCCGGTCACCGGAGCCATGCAGCTCTTCGCCGTGGAGCACAGGGAAGCCGTGCCCGAAGCACCTGAACCCCGCTCCGCAGCCGCAAACACTCCCACTGCGACCACCCCATTGTATTTAACTCTCACCGATGCCGAACTGCTCAGCGTCGGCACACCGGAAGAGTTGATTCCTCAGGTGCGAAACATCTTTTCCGAGCAAGACTTGGATGCCATGCAGGATCGCCTCCCTGTGGAAGCCTACGAAGGGCTCTTCCTCATTGCTGCTGGCGACACACTTTCCGACGTGCTCAGCTCCCGGGAAACACGTGTGGACAGGAAAGTGGATCAGGAAGACTTCGCAACGGCTCTCCAGACCGCCGAGTCTCAGGCCCGGTTCGTCGTCGTGGACGATCCGGACACCATGACGGCCATCATGAATTCTCCGCTCGCCCAGTGGCGGGTGTTTCTCCATCCAACGCAGCGAAAGCTCGCCAACTCCGACTGCAAAGGCCCCATGCGCGTCCTCGGCGGGGCGGGCACCGGAAAGACTGTGCTCGCCATGCACCGGGCCAAGTGGCTCGCGGAACACCGGCTGGAGGAGGGGCAGAAAGTGTTCTTCACAACCTTCACCCGAAACCTGGCCCAGGACATCGAGGAAAACCTCAAAACGCTCTGCGGTCAGGCAGTCATGCAACGAATCGAGGTGCAGAACCTCGACGCATGGGTCCACGGGTTCTTGCGCAAGCACCAGTATGAATACACCATCATCTTCGACCGCCGCAAAAGCCCGGCATCAGATGCGTGGAAACTGGCCCTGGCTGCGGCTGATCCTTCACTTGGACTGCCCCCCGGGTTCTATGAGGAGGAGTTTGAGAACGTGATTCTATCCCAAGGGGTAACCAGCAGGGACGAATACCGAATGGCCCGCCGGAAAGGTCGCGGCACCGTGCTGACGCGTGGCAAACGCGACACAATCTGGCCCGTATTCGAGGAATACCGCGCCGGTCTCACATTGAGAAAACTCAAGGAGGTTGACGATGCCTACCGCGATGCCGCATCACTACTGAAAGACAACCCAACCACCTACGCATCGATCATCGTCGATGAGACGCAGGACTTCGGCCCCCAGGCACTCAAGCTGCTTCGTGCCATGGTGCACCCGGGAAACAACGATCTTTTCTTTGTCGGTGACGGACACCAGCGGATCTACAACCGCCACCGCGCTTCGATGAGCGATTGTGGCATCGACATCCGTGGACG
The DNA here is from genome assembly GCA_041737265.1 of Terrimicrobiaceae bacterium. Taxonomy (GTDB): domain Bacteria; phylum Verrucomicrobiota; class Verrucomicrobiia; order Chthoniobacterales; family Terrimicrobiaceae; genus JBGSSC01. The sequence continues at coordinate 15,071 of JBGSSC010000650.1, forward strand.
CGGACGGAAGCTTTACCTGAACTACCGAACCACCGAACAAATCCGAATCGCTGCGGTTGCTCTGCTTGAGGGATGTGAGGTGGATGATCTCGATGAAGGCTCCGATGAATTGCGCCGTTACAAATCCATCTCACGTGGTCCGGCCCCCGAAATTGTTCAAGTTACTCATTTGGAGGAAGCCTTTGCAAAGACTGTGAGCGCCGTTTCCACAGCTCGAAAGTGCGGCCATACCGTCTGCGTAATGGTTCCCACCAAACACACTGCGGGGGAATTGCTCGGAGTACTCAAAGAAGCCGCTGTGAAGGCTACACTTATCGGCCCGAATGAACGAGATAATGCCGAATCATCGGCCGTTCGTGTTGCAACCATGCACCGGGCGAAGGGCCTCGAATTCGATGAGGTAGTCCTTATCATTTTGCCTCAGAGGAGTGACTCCCCTCTTCATGAACAAACCAAACTCCAGTATGTGGCAATAACGCGCGCGAGAAAAATCGCAACGGTCTTCAACGTCAGAACAATGGATGCGAAATAGAACTGTTTTCGCGATCATCCAAAATGGATCCTCGCTGAAATGAGTGGGTGCTTCAGCCTTTCTGACAGAAATCTTGGGATGAAAAGTGGCATTTTTGGAGAACAGAAACTGGGTTTTCGGCATCCAACAGTAGAGGAATCGATTCCGGCAGGAATTTTTTGTGAGCCAGCCATGCGTGATCGGCCTTTCAGGGGTGTGAGGAGCGTAATAATATTCACTGGAATCAGACATCACCCAACCCTTCTTCCGAAAAACATATCGCAATCTGAGCGTCAATCTTTTAAAACTGAATTGAGCTTCATCACTACAATGTTCAAATCGACGGGAAACGGAATGGAATCGGACAAAAGTCGTTTCAAGTGCTCTTTGGAAAGCACAGAAGAGGCGTATCTATGATTCCCATTCTCATATATATCATCGCAGCTGTCCTCACCGGAGGCATAGGCATAGGTATTGGGATTGGGGTGTTTTGGGACGAAATCCAGAAGAAAATCCGGGGTAAACGCATTGCGGTGCTCGGAGTTAGAGCTGTTGGCAAAACAACTCTTATGCAATTTTTAATGAAAGGGACCATTCCTGAAAAATACTTCTCAGGGCAGGGTGCTCGCTCGGTTACACAAGATAAGGCCCTCAAACTTGAGCATCTGGAGTTAATTCTGAAGGATGCCACGGATTTTCCGGGAGACTCATCCTTTTACCAAAGCTGGAAGGAAGAATACCTCAAGGCCGATATTATATTCTACCTCCTCAGGACTGATCACGTCTTGAACGGAAACCCAGTAAATGAGAAAAGAATTTCAGAGGACTTTTCACAAATCAACCTGTGGAAAAAAGATCTTAAAGACACTTCTCGAAGGCGGCCGTTTTTTATAGTTGGGACTTACTGTGACAGTGATCCTGACTACGAGGCCTTATCTGAAGACAATGTTGGCAACTACATTGATAAATTCAGAAAACTTCCGATCATTGGTAAATCGGTTGCTATGGCAGGAAATGATCAACATCCGGTGAAGGTCGTCCTAGGTAGCACGCTGACAAAAAATAGCACACGATTGTTAGTGCTGAAGATTTTGAATGAGCTAAAATCAATGGATGTAATTTGACACAATATCATGAAAGATGAACTTATATTTTGGGCGCAAGCCTTGGACAATGTTTCACCAGACCATTTTTTCCAAGGGCAGCTGCTTGATACTAATTCCACTGAGGAAAGGCAGTATGTCGCGACGCAAATTGCCTCAGTTGGAAAACATGGGAGGTGCGATTTTGACGATGCCAATGTGCGTTTAACAACATTCAGAAATCAGTTTGTTCTTGAATTTCCAACTAATCAGAGAGACGAAGCTGGCAGGATTGCTCAAATAGTTTGCTGTGGTCGGTATACCTATCTTTCGAGTGACCTTGGAGATATCGTCTGGAGCAGTAGTTGCGAATTTGCTTCCAAAATTAATCGGACGGTTTCAGCCGAGTATAAAGATATCATTGCCCGCGCATTTGTTAGATCGAGACAAAAAAAAATGAAAAAACTTGCTCTAGGGGCGGGATTGATAATCGGTTCCATAATCTTCGCTTACTGGATTACCTCAAAAAACTAAAAGCATTTTCTGCACCATGGAGGAAGTGACACGATTCCCGCAAGATCCAAATCGCAGGCGCGCCCTTCTTCTATTGAATCAGGCATCCTACGAAAGGATGAAATACGAGCCCAGAGATGCTCAACTGCTATATGACGACGAGTCTCACGTTTTGAAGTTGCCTTTTGAGGTTTCCGAGGAGTTGCCCGTTGCTTTGCAGAACATTGCAGACTCAGGTTTGGCCAGGCCAGGCCTAATACTAGTCCAAAGTCCTTTCGATCCTGATACATATGAAGACGCTTCCATCGCCCCCCATGAATTTGCTCTGGCCAAACATCTGCATTTCTCTGCGCTATGCAGACATCTTGGAGCAAAAAGCGTGAGGGTTGAGCATGTGGACCACAAGAGCCGTTCGGTTGAGGACGAGCTATCGATGAAGGGCGGCCGCCCATTCGTGGCAAATGGCGAAATCGAAGCCCAACGCGAAGAGATTGAGAAGGTAAAAAGACAATTACATCTCCATAATGAATTTTCTGGCGGCAGGCCAGACGTTGAGGCAGCCGAGCGGCTTTTGCGAGTCAAAGGACTTTGGTCTGACCAGATTATGCGCAGCCTGATTGAGCATCGTCGTGATGGAGAAAACAGATTAAGCTTAATGAAGTTTGTGTTGGGCCTTTCAAGCGAAAGCACCAACAACTTGAGAATAGTTGGCAGAATCAGCGTCCCAGCATACGTTGACCTCTCAGCTGATTACCGGCGTGTAAGCAAACAACAGCATGAATACACGGTTACAGTTGCCGTTCAATTTTGATCTGCGCTCCAGGTATCTAAAGGGTTTCTGGACACGGTGGCGGGAGGCACTCGGACGCAGCAAACTGCCTCGATTTTACTCCATCATTCGGGTCGGCAAATAGGATCTCGGCGAGATGCTCGTCACGGCTTGTATAGCGACAACTAAAACTGACTCCTGACGACGATAAAAACTGACCACCTTGGCCTCTGGAGCGGATTTCAGTTTTGGCGGCAACGTTCCGTTCCGAAGGCGGTTTTCATAGGAGTCCTCTTCCTTACATCGGTTGATAATCGTTGTTATTTCGATTGGAGCTCCCATGGTCCAGTAAAGGAGACCGTCCTCGGCAAAGTAGGTGATTGGTTTCTGATAAAAGCGCCCCTGGAAACCGTGAGCGCGGATGTGACAGACCAGAGCCTCGAAATCTTTCTCATTAACCCGGTCCCGAACCAAGTATTCATGAGGCCAAACCGGCATGGTCTTCGCAAATGTCCAATCAGAGGACTCTACGAAGCTCTTCAAGAACGCAGGGATAAACTCTCTCACCTTTGCTCCTGTTCGGTTTGGTAGGCGAGCATCTGCGACCAGAGGCGGGAGTAGGCAGGGAGTTTGTCCTGCTGGTCGGGCTTGTCGTGAATGTGATTCTTGAAGTTCGGGTAGTCGATGGAAGTCGCAAGAGCCGCCATGATCTTGCTGACCTCGGGCTGACCCACGACGATGCGCCAGGCGTAATCGCCGTCTGTGGTGTGATGAATAGGAGCCTCAAGGGTTGCCTGTGCGATCAGGTTTTCGAGATCCTGTTTGCACCGGGTGCGGACATGGAACTGACCTGCGGGTTTTTGGACGATGGAGTAGAATCCGTGTTGAGTTGCGAGCCACATGGGAAGGGAGGTTGATGGAAGATGGTTTATTTTTCGCCGCAGAGGATGGGGGCCTTGGTGGCATACGGGTTGTTGGGGCTCAGGGCCGAGTAGGGGTTTCCGTATTTGCTGTAGGGGTTGTTGATGCTCGTTGGCGAATACGGACTGCCGTATTTTCCGTAGGGATTCGAGACCGAGTCGGCGGCGTAGGGGTTTGTGCTCAGGCGTCCAAGATACGTGCCATCAGCGGCGATGATCTTTGGGGCTGCGGTGGCAACCGGGTTGACCACGCTAGTGGCGGAAAATGCGTTGCCCCATTGCCCGTAGCTGTTGTTGATGCTGGTGGATGAGTAGGCACTCCCGTATCGGCCATAAGGGTTCGAGGTGGAGGTCGAGGTGTAGGGGTTGGCGCTGAGGCGTCCGAGGAATACCCCCTCCCCGCACGATTGTGCGAAGGAAGGGGCTCCCCCGACCAGAGTGATGAGCAGAAGGAACAGGATTGTTTTCATGGGTTTTTGAGGTGGGTGGGTTTACCGGGCGAGGATGCTGGTGTGAATGGGGTTAGCGCTCATTCCTTCCTTCCCTCAGCGTCCTCCTCGGCGACGATATCGCTCAGGGGGGCGGCGGCGTCAGCCTGCTCCTTGAGATTCATGCGGGCACCGGAGGACATTTTGCGCATGGCCGACATCTTTCGGCTCACAGCTTTTTGGCTGGAGTAGGTGCCGCCCGTATCCCCGGCGTAACTCGAAGCGTTCGCTGCGGCGATGTTCAGGCTTGCAGCCGTGGCGATGGCGTCCTGGTTGGCCCCGAGGAAGAGGAACTGCCACTTGTAGGTGTTCGTCTGCTCAAGGATTTTGTGGGAGATGTCCTTCCATGTAAATTTCTCCGACGAGTTTTCAGCTCCATCGGTGAGGATCGCAACGATGACCTGCCCGGGGCGGTTGGCTTCGGGCATCGCGGAGATGCGGGCACCAAGGTTGTCGATGGTGGTTCCGATGGCATCGAGGAGGGCCGTCGAG
>JBGSSC010000671.1:0-15359 GCA_041737265.1 Terrimicrobiaceae bacterium
CTGCTTGTCTGAGCAGGACGAAGACGACCAGCCCATGTGCGACGCCCTCCATCCGGAACACGGCGTCATGATTTGTGCATCAAGCGGCAATTCTCCAAGTCTCCCATGGATCGAGTGCGAGTGGGGTGTGTGCCGCGTTCAGTAAATGATCTGTTCGGAAAAGTCCGCCGCAAAGAATCGTCCGCCCTTTGTCTGATGGAGAGAGCCCTGCGGGAAGCCACGGTAGATGGGGAATGGCATTACCTCGGCCGCCTCATCACCCCGATGCTCTCGGAAGAAATCCAAACCTATGCCCTCCGTCATCGACCGTAATACCCTAGCCGAAGTCCCCCGCATGGCCTGGTTGGCGATCAATCAAAACCTGCCGGGAGTGCGTAAGCACCTCCGGGCCGCCATCCAAGTCGGAGGATTTCCTTCTTCACGATTTCTCCATCTTCACCCATCCGCAAAAGCAAATTTTCTGGCGCGACCGGTAAATCCAATTACGAGTTATGTCGCTACATCTCCGGCAAAGTCAAAACGCAGAATACGACACTAATTGTCATCTCGCGTGAAGAAGTCGAAACCTGCGACCTCAATCGATTTTTAGGTTCGTGTAGTCCGAAGCAGCAAGACCACCGCTTGGCACAGCTCCATGGCAAGGTGCGATTCACTATAGATGGCTTTGACGAAGAGCCGGATAAACTCTGCACGATCCCCAGCGTGCGACTATTCTAAAGTCTCTGTCATGCCCGATGGCCTTGCTGGCCGTTCTTTGCAGAGCTTGAGAGCGAGTGCGTAGCTATGGTCGCAGCCTGTATTGTGCACAACCTTTCAGTGATCCAGCGGCCACGTCGAAAAGTCGAACTCACTCTGCTCCAGACCGATCTCCAACTTCCCGACTGATTCGGGTCCAGGCTTTCCAACGCACAAACCAAAAACCAACCCAATGACCACCAACTCCAATACCACCTACAACAACTACCAAGACCTCCCTTCCCACCATGATGGCCGATGTGACCGACATCGATGAACTCAATCACGGCGTCAGGCGGGAGGGAATGTTTGGCGCAGTGATGTCCTTTTTGATGAAGCTGACCGGAACCGTTCAGCCCGTGCTGGCAGGAGCCATGCTGGTTCTCTCCGGATTTGATATCACCCTTGGCGCGGATCAATCCCCGGAAACCATTTACAATATGCGTTTGATGTTTTCCCTGGTTCCCGCAGGTTTGCTTTTGCTCGCTCTCTGTGCGCTTTGGAAATATCCGCTCACCCGGGAATACATGAGCGAAGTGAAAGCAAAACTCGAAATCCAAAGGGCCGAACATGCCCCGGCCAAAGCCGAAAATCATGCGTCCTGACCAAAAGAGGAAGGCTTCTTTGCATTAAAACCGGACCGCAGGTACGAGGTCCCTCCACCGAATGACTTGCCGTCACTCTTGACAACGGAGAGACGCCCTCACTAGCTCGGCCATGAGCTGCCCGTTTTCGTCGCACCTCCCCCTTCCGCTAATTTCGCTCCCACAGAGGCCTTCTGCCGAGGCCTGCGGCAATCTGTTAAGGGGAACGCCTTCGGCGCAGGCCGCCTCGCGCTACGCACAAATAAACCCCGGACTGAGAATTCTGAGGAAGTCGCCAATCACCGAGCCTCTTACGAATTGACATTCTCCGCTGGGAAATGGCTTGCCTTGTTGGCGCTCTGCCTTCGGGATGCCCGTATTCTACGGGTTTGGGAGAATGTTATTTGGGAAGCATTGGTCCTTGCGGCAAAATACGCAGCCAACCCAAGCAGCTCCGGCAGGAACTTCCTACCGCATGCCCGGCAGTGCTACCGACCGGTTGCAATGCGCAATTCGCTGCTCCGCCCAAAGGTGTCCGAGTGCCACGCCTTCCTCTCATACCGGCCTGCGTTGCTCGCACGGGATGAGACCGCTGCGGGTATCACCACCGTGCTCGCGCCTTGGCCGGGCCAAAAATCCATCAGCAACACGGCCTATCCTCATTATCTCACAGCTTCTTAAACCCCACTTTCGCTCGGTAAATACGTGGGCGGCAGGCGAACTGCTGTTCGCTGACGATGCATAAATTGCTTGTAACCTTCCGAACGGACATTTTGACTCCGCGGAATGTCTTCGACTGACTCTTCCTGGTTTAACGAAGCCCGCTACGGAATGTTTATCCATTGGGGGGCCTACTCCGTCGCTGCCCGCGGCGAATGGGTCGCCAACCGCGAACTGATTCCCCGCGAAGAATACATCGAAAAATACGTCAGTAATTTTCGCGCGGAAAACTACGATCCAGCCACGTGGGCAACTCTGGCCCAGGAGGCCGGGATGAAATATGTCGTGCTCACCACACGGCATCACGATGGATTCGCCCTCTGGGATACAAAGACGTCCGAATACCAAGCCGCAAACATCGGCCCAGGACGCGATCTCGTCAGGCCCTTTGTCGAAGCCTTGCGCGCAGCGGGCTTGAAGGTCGGCCTCTATTATTCCCTAGCGGATTGGTTCCATCCGGATTATCCCGGTGCCTACTGCCGTGACTGGCCGGATTGCTGGCCCGACGAAGAAGCGCGTCTTCGTTTCGTCGAATACTATCACTCCCAGCTCGAGGAACTGATGACCGGCTACGGAAAAATTGACCTGCTTTGGTATGACGGCTGCATTCCTTCACCCACTGATGGCGCGGCGATTAACCGGCGCATCAAGGAACTCCAGCCCGATATTCTCATCAACGAACGCAATGGAGATCCCTGCGACTTCCATTGCTCCGAGCAGGCGATCAAACCCGCGCCTCCGGGGACAGACTGGGAAGCGTGTATGACCCTGAACACGAATTGGGGATACCATGCAGGCGACACGAGCTGGAAATCGCCACGCGAGGTGATCCGCATGTTGACAGAAACGGCCTGCAGTGGGGGCAACCTCCTGCTCAATGTTGGTCCGTCTGCGGATGGTTCTATTCCACCCGAGTCCGTCAGGATTCTGCGTGAAGCCGGGGACTGGATCAAACGGAACGGCGAGTTTCTCGCCCACTCGACCCGCAGTCCGTTCACCTGGATTAACTGGGGCCGCATCACGACGAAGGGGAACAAAATCTATCTGCACATTTTCAATGCCACGGGCTCAGAACTCTGCGTCACCGACATCAAAAACAAAGTGATTTCTGCCAGGTATCTGGATGGAGGAAAATCCATCAACTTCACCAATGAAAATGGCCGGCTAGTTTTACGTAATCTGGCCGTGCCTTTTTCTGATCCGATCGCCACCACGATCGTTCTCGAGGTCGAGGGCGTGCCTGAAACACTGCGCCAGCAAACCAGCTTCTGGATCCCCGGCTGATAGGAATGATCGGATGCCCTTTGCACTCGATCAGCCGTATCACCGGCGGAACCCTCAAATTCTTATTCAATCTCACATTTCAGTTGCGGATCGCTTACAACTTAGCAGCCGAACGCTCCTATTGAATTGCCTGTTCGCCCTTGCTCTTAACCGTTGCCTGCCTCAAGACCATGCCGACTCACGATACTCCGCCATCCGCCTGTTTCGCCGACTTTGACCGGAAGGCAGGCGCTGGGTATCCGCTTTCGGTCGTTTTTTTCGGTGGTTCGCTCACCTGGGGCGCGAACGCCAGTGATCCGCAGAGCACCAGTTACCGAGGACTCATGGCAGACTACCTGCGGAAAAGATATCCGAGGAGTTCTTTCACCTTCCACGATGCTGCCATTGGCGGAACGGGATCGCTGCTGGGGATGTTCAGGTTGGATCGGGATGTCTTCGCCAAAAATCCGGATCTGGTTTTCCTCGACTTCACCGTCAATGACGACATCTACAGTTCGTCACCGCAGCGCCTGGCCAGCTACGAGTTCCTCTTGCGTGCGGTGATCGGGCGGGGAATTCCCCTTCAAATCATGACCATGGGCGACAAGAAGGTCTCCGCCCCGGATTTCGACGTCAAAACACTCGGCACCTACCAGGCTCACTTGAAACTCGCCAGCGCTTACGGAACCGCGCTCGGAGACACCCTTCCGCTTTTGCGCAAAGCGGCCGGGCAGGGGGTGCAAAAACTCGATGTCTTGTATCCTTTTGACGCCGTTCATCCCGACGATCCTGGCTACCAGATTTTCTTCGAAGCCGCTCGCTTGGGATTCGAGCAAGCCGTTAATGAGGGAAAAATTGCTCGCGTTCCCGATCAATCCGTCTTCCCAACCCTGTATGGAAAATGCGAACGCATCCGGCTCGCGGACCGCCCGCTGCCCCGCGGCTGGGAGCGGGCGAAAACCTACCGCCAATCCCTCTGGTTCGACGGTCTCTCCAGCCGGTGGATGGATGACGTCATCTTCTGCGACATCCAAACCAAAAATACCGTCGAACCGCTTTGCATCGAATTTGAAGGCACCCTCGCGGCAATCTTTGGCGAAGCCGATCCTGATGGTCTTGGATTCCGGGTGACACTGGATGGCAAGCCCTTGCTGTACGAGCCGAAGGAGAATGCCGGCCCCGTGGAGGTTTGGCCATTCGACACACAGAGATTCGGGCAGGGATGTTTGTTTCACTTCGTGCTCCTGAGCGATGAACTGCCCGCCGGTCGCCATGTCCTCACGATTGATCCCGCTTTCCCTGAAAGCTTGGAAAAAGGTCAGCTCCGGCTCGAAAGCCTCCTGGTCGCTCGCCAATAAGAATTGGCTGAGGATCCATCGAACCCCACCTAAAAGAACTACAAAAAAGTTCTTGCCAAAAAATTAAACCGATTTAACTTCGCATTTAAGTAGTCCTCTATGAATCGCGTTTCCCTCCAACATATTGCCGAAGAAATTGGCATTTCTCGCGCCACCGTCTCGTTGGCCTTGCGCGATTTTCCGGAGATCGCGCCTGCGACCCGCCAAATTGTGAAGGAAACGGCGGAAAGGATGAATTACATCCCTAACAAACTCGCTGGATCCTTGCGCTCCCAGCAGAATCGCACGATCGGAATCATCGTCCCGACGGTTGGGAATTCCTTTTTCCCCGAACTGATCGAAGGCATTGAGCGCGCGGCCAAGCTGGCGGGGTATCAATGTTTTATCTGCCAGTCCCACAGTTCGACTGAGATGCTTGCAGCGGAAATCGATGCCATGATCTCCCATTGCGTCGAGGGGATCATCCTCTTCCCGGTGAATTCGTATACCAAGCGGGAGATTTACCAAAAGTTGCTCAAGCGCTCCATTACGACAGTTCTCATTGGCCAAGTCGTCGATGGCGTCGAGGCGGCTTATGTCGGGAACGATGACGTCATGGCCGGGCGCCTCGCTGTCGACCATTTGATTGACCTGAAACACAAGCGAATCGCCTGCCTGCGTGGTTACCCCGCGTCTTCTTGTGCCCAAGAACGGGTGAAAGGATACCGGGAAGCACTTGCTGATGCGGGTATCCCGGAGGATGAGGATTTGATCGTTGGAGAAGGCTTCGAGTTTGAAGATGGCCAAAAAGCGGTCGAAACCCTGCTGCAACGTCGCGTCACCTTTAGTGCGGTCTTTGCGTCCACCGACGGAGCGGCCGCCGGGGCGATGAAGGCCTTGCGCGCAGCCGGACTGCGGGTGCCGGACGATGTCTCGGTGGTTGGCTGCGGCAATCTCAATATCGCGTCATTGATCACTCCGTCCCTCACCACGATCGACCAGAAGCCCATCGAAGTCGGATCAACCGCCATGCAAACACTTCTCACACTCTCTGGCCCCAACCGAAAGGCAGAATCCCCCCCATCCATTCTCATCCAGCCCACTCTCATCGTCCGCGAAACCACCGCAGTTAAAAAATAAACCACTCCCATGAACAATCCGTCTAATCAACCACAGAACGTCAATGTCAGTAAAACCAAACCAAACCAAATGTTCCCTATGAAAAACAAAAACACCAATCCAATGTTCCCGCTGCTCTGCGCGGGAATTTTCGCAATCGCAACCACCGCATCCCATGCGCAGGTGATTGTCGATTTTAATGGCAATGCCGATGGCCTCCTTGTCGGCACTAGCACCAGCAGCTCGGTGGGGTTGTCTGGAAACTGGGGAGGAGGGGCAAATGTCAACGGAAGTGGCGTCACCTCACTTCTCGGACAATTGACTTCCACCTATGCCATTGCTCAAACCGGAACGGCAAAAATGCTCGCTTCGGCTGCTCCATCGGACGTGAATTCCGTGCGACGGGCTACATTCGGCACACCTCTCTCGGGGACTGTGTATTTTAGTTACCTCGCGCAGCTGACTGGTTCCACCGACCGGTTGGGACTCACGCTGAACTCCGCAGCAGATGTGTTGGGCAATGCGGTCAATGGTGGCATCACTCTCATCTCGGTCGCTTCGGCTGGCACAAGTTCAACCGTGACAGCAGCGCAAACAAGGCTCTGGAACAATGGTGCAATCATCGCGGCAAGCGGCGGCGGAACCAATCCTTTCACTCTCACTACTCCGGGTGCTGTGAATTTCACCGTCGGGCGAATCACTTTTAATGTTTCCGGAGTGAACGACCAGATCGAGTTTTGGGTCAACCCAAACCTCAGCGGCGGAACGCTCGGTACGGCAAACTACAACTCGGGAGCAGCGGCTGGAGATCTTCTTGGGTCAAGTTTGACCCTGTTCGGGGTGGGCATTTACGGTACAACTGTTGGTCCTGACGGCACAAGTGGCCTCGTGGACAACATCCGTTTCGGCAACAGCCTTTCGGATGTGGCCGTGATACCCGAACCAGCAACTTTTGCCTTGCTTGGCATCGGCATGATGACCGTGCTCACACTTCGCCGCCGGCGCGTGAGTTAATCTGCGACAAATTTGGGGGTTCAAAATGCCCGGCCAGGGAACTGGTCGGGCATTTTATTTTTACACAAAGATTCACAGACGTTCCTCTTCTGGATTCATCTATTTAAGCAAGCTATCACCAATCACGCACGCTGCCGATAACCAAAGCGCACGGAGAGCCGTTGCGCATGAGCTACGACGAACTCGGCAGCTTTTGCAAAGCCGGATGTCGGCATCCGATAAATCGGTGCCGTGATCCAAAGGGCGGCGATGGGATAGTTGGTGTGGTTAAAAACGGGGGCGGCGACGCAGCGGAGTCCAACGACTTCTTCCTCGTCATCGATTGCATAACCGCACTCCCGGATGCCAGGGATGGCATCCTCGAAATGTTTGCATGACGAGATGGTCCGTTCATTGAAGACCGGATACTCCAGTTTTTCGAGCAGGGCATGGCGTTCCGATTCGGGAAGAAAACTCACCATGGCCTTGCCCGGCGCGCCCGTGTGGAGGTGGAACCGGTGGCCGATGTTGATGTGAAATTTGACCGGCTGAGCACTCAGGGCCTGTTCAAGCACGATCCCCTGGGTGCCGAAAATGCGTCCAAGAAGCGCCGTCTCCTCCGTCTCGTCCCGGAGGTCATTCAGAATATCGTGAGATTTCTCCAGGATGCTATCTTCGTCGAGCAAGGCGAGACCGAGCGAAAGCAGGCGATAGCCAAGGGAGTAGCGCTCTTTGTCATATTGAAGGTAGCCTTTGGCAAGAAGGGTTTTTGCAATACGGAACGTGCTGTTTTTTGGAATGTTGAGGTCTCTTGCCAAATCGGCGAGCCGCATTCCATCGGGACGCTGCGTGAGAAGTTCCAGCAATGCCAGGGCTCGTTCAAGAATCGGCACACTGTAGCGCGAGTCGAGGGCGTTTTGAGGGTCAGATTCTTTGGGCATACCAGCATGACCTACCACGCTTCCTCGTAGAGTTGAATGATATCTTGAAGGGAAGGAATCACGGGATTGTTCCCCGGACTGCCGGATGTCAGGGCATCTTCCGCCATTTTTGTCTTCATGAGATCAAACCGGGACCGATCAACGCCCCGGCAATCCCGAAGCCGGGGCACGGCCAAGGCAACGTTCAGGGATTCCAGGCCAGCGACCAGAGCGTGGGAGGCGTCGCTGTCATTGGCACTCGCATCGGAAAGGCCCATTGTGCGCGCGATAGTGGCGTAACGCGCTTCCGAGCCGGGGAGCGAATAGCGTGTCACAGTCGGCAGGAGAACTGCGTTGGAGAGTCCGTGCGGCACGTGGAAAATCGCACCAATCGGACGGCTCATCCCATGGACGAGGGCGACGCTGGCATTCGCAAAGGCCATGCCGCCCTGACAGGCCGCCAACATCATGCCAGCGCGGGCGCCGTGGTTGCCGGGCTCCGCCCATGCGGTGACAAGGTGGCGTGCGACCAGGCCGATGCAGGAAAGCGCGAGCGGATCGGTCATCGCACTGGCCTTCCGCGAGACATAGGCTTCGATGCCATGGGTGAGCGTATCCACGCCCACGTGCGCCGTGAGCGCTGCCGGCATGGTGAGGGTCAGTTCGTAGTCCACCAGCGCGACGGTGGGCAGGAGGTGGTGATCAAGCATCATCATTTTGACATCCCGCTCGGTATCGGTGATGACGGCGACCTTCGTGGCCTCACTCCCGGTGCCTGCCGTGGTCGGGATGGCGATGAGAGGAGCACCCGGCTTGGGGATTTTATGATAGCCTTGATAGTTGGAGAGAGGGGTGGGGTTTGCCGTCAGGATGGAGATCGCCTTGGCGGCATCAATTGGACTCCCGCCGCCAATAGCCACCAGGCCATCCGCGCCAAATTCGCGGTAGAGAGCAAGACCGGCGAGCACGTTTTCGGTGGTTGGATCGGGCTGCACCCCGGAGAAGATCATGGCCTCGATTCCGACGGGCGCAAGCGAGGAGAGCACACGTTCGACCACCCCGGATTCGACCATAAATGTGTCGGTCACGATGAGCACCCGTCCCACGCCGAGACCGGCGAGTTGGGCGCCTAACTGCTGACTGGCACCGCCGCCGAAAATGATGTTGGCGGGGACTTGAAAGGAGTTTGTCATATTCATTACCACCCCATCGAGCGCACGTAGCTCTTGTCCCAGCGTGAGAGAACGACGCGCTGGCGGGTGTAAAACATCACGCCCTCAATGCCTTGCACGTGGAGGTCGCCAAAGAAGCTTTGGTTCCAGCCTGAAAAAGCGAAGAGCGACATGGGAGCCGGCACACCAACGTTGACACCAAGCATCCCGCACTGGATCTCCCGGGTGAACTGCCTTGCTGCTGATCCGCTACTGGTGAAGATGCTGGCGCCATTGCCGAAGGAGAGTTGGTTCATCGTTGCAATGGCCTCATCAAGCGTTGCCGGTCGTACTAACGAGAGAACCGGGCCAAAAATTTCCTCTTGGAAAACCCGCATCGTCGGTTGCACATGGTCGATGAGCGTCGGCCCGACAAAAAATCCCTCCGAATTTTCAGGGAGTCGGACTCGTCCATCAAACGCGACGTCGGCTCCCTCGCCTGGAGCCTGGCTGATGAATGTCTGCACTCGCATCCGGGCGGCGTCATCGATCACGGGCCCCATATCCGCGAGATCGTTAGCCGAGGTGTCGTCGAGTCGGAAACTCCCGAGCGCTTCCCCAAGGCGACCTCGCCATTCCTCTGCGGCCGTGCCCACGCCCATCAGCACCGAGCCCGCCATGCAGCGCTGACCGGCACAGCCAAAGGATGAACCCAAAATCGCGCGCAGGGTGGAATCCGGCTCGGCATCGGGCATGACGAGAAGGACGTTCTTTGCGCCGCCAGCGGCCTGCACGCGTTTGCCATGCTGACAACCAAGCGAATAGACATGACGCGCAATGTTAGATGAACCGACAAAACTAATCGCTGAAATGCCTGGATGCGTGCAGAGCGCATCGACGACTTCTCGGCCACCTTGGACAAGATTGAAGACACCGTCCGGCAACCCCGCTTCGTGGAAAAGTTCGGCCAGTCGCACGGCAGTAAGAGGAACCTTTTCGCTCGGTTTGAGGATGAATGTGTTGCCGCAGGCAATGGCCAAAGGGAACATCCACATTGGCACCATGGCAGGAAAATTGAAGGGCGTGATGCCCGCGCAGACGCCGAGCGGCTCGCGCATGGTGACAGCATCGATTTGCTCAGCGACCTGCGGGAGGGATTCGCCTTTGAGGAGCTGGGAAATCCCACAGGCAAACTCGACGACCTCGATCCCTCGGCGCACATCGCCTTTGGCTTCATCCAGGGTTTTCCCGTTTTCCCGCACAACGAGACGCGCGAGGTCTGTGAAGTTGGCTTCCAGCAAATCGCGATACCGGAAGAGGATTGTGGCCCGCTTCGGAGGGGGAGTTGTTCCCCAGGAAACAAAAGCTTTTCGAGCAGCTTGCACAGCGGCATCCACAACCGTTGCATCGCCATGTGGCGTGTGTGCGATAGCCTCGCCGCGGGAGGGATTAAAGACAGGGTTGCCGACCATGCCGGACGGGCGAATCCATTCTCCGCCAATGAAGTGTGGGACAATGGGGAGTTCGAGTGGTGTTGGTTTGTTCATAAATGCTTTAATTTGAGTCTAATTTCCGCGCCAGACGGGAGCCAGCGCATCAACGAGCTTCAAGAACCGAAGATAGCGTTCGTTCTGCGCCGCGATTCCCGCAGGCGTTGGTTCGCAGGAGGGAAGGAGTTTGCACGCGGCTTTTTGAGCGGCCGCAAGGTCGGGCCAAAGACCGATTGCAACACCAGCGCAGAGTGCCACGCCGCGCGCTCCAATTTCGCGACCTTCAGGAATCTCCATCGGCAATGCCAGGGTATCTGCAAAAAGTTGAACCCAAAACGGACTGCGTGCCGCGCCGCCCGCCAGCCTCGCCGAGTCAAATTCGCACCCGGCAGATTTCAATCGTTCGAGGTGCCAACGATGGCTAAAAGTCACGCCTTCGAGAACAGCGCGGGCGAGTTCAGCGGCACCCGTCTGGGGAGTGATCCCAAAGAAACCTCCGCTGGCCCCATGAGCAACCGGAGAGCCGTGAATAAAAGGGAGATAAAACGGAAGATCGCTCCAGGGGTTCACACTGGCTGCGAGCTCGGAGAAGGAAGCGAATGGGTCCCGGCCTTGCGTGCGGTCCCGAGCGCTTTCGGTGGCAAAGAGCTGATTCACAAACCAGTCGAAATTTAAAGCGGATGTCGGACTGCCTTCGATGGCAGTAAAAAAGCCGGGCAGAGCCGAGCGAACCGTCAAAGTGACGCCTGGACCCGGCAGCGAAGGCATGAGGCATTGGTTGATCGCCCAGCTTCCAGCGATGATCGAAACAGTTCGCGTGTCGTGAACACCGCTGGCGACCAAAGCCGCCTCGCAATCAATTGCTCCCGTGGCGACCGGGGTTTCCAGCGCTATTCCCGTATCGCGCGAAGCCGCGGCATGAACGCGCCCCGCAATCGATGCGCTTGGGAGCACACGCGGCAAGGCCCCTTGGATCGCATCGAGGCCGAGAGTGCTTAGCAGAGAATTCTTGCTAGCATTCTCGGGTTCTAAACCAGCGAGATTGGTGGCACCCAGATCGGATGGATCGGTCGCAATCTCACCCGTGAGCCGATAGCGGATGTAGTCTTTGAGCAGCAAGACATGCCCGACCTTCGACCAAACCTCGCTCTCTTGATCGCGCACCCAGGCTAGCAACGCGGCTGCCTGTCCCGGATACGGCTGGGAATGCGTGAACGTTCTCTCCGGCAACTCGCGCTTCCATTGCTCGCAAATCCTGGCTGCGCGGCGATCATTGGATAGGATAATCGGCCGCAATGGAGTTCCCCCGCGATCAAGGAGGATAAGGCCGTTTCCACAAGCGCAGATGCCCACAGCGGAAGGTGGCGGCGACGGATCTCCCTGAGACGAGAGAACCTCACGCACGACCTCCGCCGTGAGTTGCCAGACGGCGTTAGCATCCTTCTCAACCCAGCCGGGGTGGGGGGACTCTGCCGCTGATGAACGCGCTGCCGTGATCTCCGCTCCGTCCGCCAGGAAAAGCGTGGCCTTGATCACGGAGATTCCGAGATCGATGCCAAGGAGTGGTCCTGCGTCGGGGGGCATGGCAGCTGGGGGCGAGGTTAAGCAGCGTTGTAGATCGCGGTGGCTTGATCAGCGCTGGCCCCCTCGTGAATCATCGCCATAAACGCCATCACAATGCGGGCGGGGTTCGGGTGCTGATAGATGTTGCGGCCGTAGACGAGGCCGTGTGCTCCCTGAGCGAGATAAGCGTGGGCTTCGCGGAATACTGTCTCGATCGGTTTTTTTCCGCCGCCACGGACCAAAATCGGACAACGTGCGGCTTCGACAACCTGATGGTAATCCTCCGGATGATCGGTGGGATCCGCCTTAATGACATCGGCCCCGAGTTCCCTGGCTTGCCGGACGAGAGGGATGATGAGTTTCTTGTTTCCATCGACCTGATATCCGCCGCTCGCCTCGTTCGACTTCAGGACGAGAGGCTCGATCATCAAGGGCATGCCATAGCGATCACACACGGCCCGCAACCGGGCCGCGTTGAGGGTGGTTTGTTGGTGCAGGCCGGGCTCGCCGGGCATGAGGAGAAGGTTACACACGACACAAGCGGCGTCGGCTTTGATGGCTCCAATGATCGGCTCGTCCCAGTGAACGAGTTGATTGAACATGACGGCGTGCGTCGTGGGATTGTAGAGATTCCCAACGTCGGTGCGAAGGACAAGCGCGGGCTTGCGAGGGCCGGGGATGGACTGCAGGACATCGGCTTGGCCGATATTCATTTGGATGGCATCGGGACCTGCTTCGACAAGCGAGCGAACGACGGATGGCATGTCTTCGAGTCCGTCAATAAAGGCGAATTCGTTGAAGACGCCATGGTCGATGGCCACGTCGAGACATTTTCCATCGGCAGCTAGGAAGCGGTTGAGGCGGTGTTTATGAGCGTTGAACATGGGATTTATTAGTTAGGGTTTGGGTTGTTTGTGGAAATGAATGCCGTAGACGTGAGCGAGCTTGGTTTCGGTGCGGTGCAATTCCTCTTCTTCGCGATGCGAGTCCCAATCCAGGGCCGTGGCGGCGATGTTTGCCAGTTCGATCAGGGCAGGTTGGGTGAGTTCCCCGAGCAGGGCGATGGAGGTGCACCGGAGGAGAAGATCGTCGAGCCGGACGACATCTTCCGTTTGGCAAAGAAAAGTGATCTCGCGCTTTGTGTAATCCGGCAAGCTCGTCAAAGGGGTGTCATCGCCCGCCGAAAGGAAACGGGCAACTTCGATGGATCGCGTTCCATAGCGCGCGACGAGATCTGTCTGTCGTTCCTGGGTGAGGGAACCCAAAGCGGGCTCGGCCTGGATCCAATGTCTCAGAGATGGGGCATCCCCGGGAAAGTTGAGTCCTCCCCCGATGGCCAGTCCTTCGGTGGATCGAAGTCTTCTTTTTCCCAAGTATTCTAATGCGCGATCCGACACTTGTTCACTAAAAGCACGAAACGTTGTCCATTTGCCTCCGACAAGGGAGAAAATAGGAAACGCGCGGTCAGTAGAAGGCGGCAGGACTTGGCAGCTATGGTCGCGACTCACCTGTCCCGGCGTGCTGGCGTTACTACGCGGTAGCGGTCGAACGCCGCTGAATTTCGCGACAATCTGCGAACGATGGAATTGGAATCCCGGCAGGATCTGGCGCACCGAGTCGAGGATGTATTCGATCTCGGATTCGTCGCAAATGGCGTCTTCAGGTGACCTCACGGGAATATCCGTGGATCCCACGATCACCTTGTCGTGAAACGGAAAAACGAGGCACACGCGGGCATCGGGATTTTCGTAAAGAACCTGCCCATCCAACGCGCGATGGAGCTCAGGATAATCCAGAACCAGATGAGAACCTTTCGTTCCTCCAATGAATGCTGATGACTCGCCGAGCGCGGAATTCACCTCGTCAATCCACGGTCCGCCTGCGTTGATCAGGATCTTGGGGCGGACCGCAAAGGTTCGGCCCGTCACCTGGCAGCGGAGCGCCACAGCGCCATTTTGGATTCCCGTAGCGGCAACATAGTTCAGTGCAGTCGTGCTGGATGGCGCGGCCGCCCGTGCATCGGAAACCAGCTCATGGCAGAGCCGTTCCGGGTGTGTGATCCACGCATCAAAATAGGTTGCCGTGCAGACAATGAGCGGAGAAAGCCCGGGCATGCGGCGGAGAGCTTTTTTGGCAGATTCGAAGGAATGTTTCGGAACGAGACGCTGGTGGCGCACATAGAAATCGTAGAAGCTCAATCCAAGCTTGACCCAGAGTGCGCCGCGGCGTCCGGTTTTTACGCCAATGCGGAAGAGTTTGAGCACGGCTTCCCAGAGCCCGCCTGTCCAGGTAAAGACGGGAATCGTCGTGCGCAGGGGTCGGACGTAATGCGGAGCCGTCAGGAGAAGCCCATTACGTTCGGCCAAGGACTCGCGGACGAGGCGGAACTCGGCCTGTTCCAAATACCGCAAGCCCCCGTGAATCATTCGCGAAGATGCGGCGCTGGCCCCCTCTGAGAAGTCGCCCTTCGTGACAAGAAGTGTGCGAACTCCTTGCAGCGCGAGGTCGCGAAGCATCCCGGCGCCATTGATGCCGCCACCGACGATGAGAACCTCCCAGTCCGTGCTGGCGGCTTGATCCATGGACTGAGATCGGAGGTTCTGAGCGTTCATTCGTTGTCCAATTCCGACTGCAAGGCCGGCGAGGCTGGCCATTCGAGTTGGACACCTTGGTTGCGAAGTCTCGAGCGCAGTTCCGCCGAAGGTACGGCACACACAGCCTCGCCCCGTTCTTTTGCAAGGGCCGCCGCAGTTCCCGCTGCCTGGCCGAGTTGGAGCATCGTGCGTGAGAGCCGGCAGCTTGATGCACCGATGGCAGAAAAGCTGGCTCCACGGCAGGCGACGAGCAGATTGTCCAACTCGACCGGCAGGAGGCAGCGATAAGGAACGCCGTAAGGAAATGAGAGCTCTTTCGAAACATGGGCTTCGCCGTGCACATCCTTCGCATGGTCGGCAATGCAGATGATGTCATCGTGGGTTTGCTCCTTGAGCGTCGCATCGAGATCGTGCTGGGTGAGAACATAACGTCCGACCAGCCGGTGTGTTTCACGAACGCCCAGCGCGGGAGCCATCCATGAGAGCCGGAAGCCTTGCATTTCTGGCAGAGCGCTCTGCACCCAGTGCCAGTGTGCCAGCACCCGCCGTCGACATTCGATTTGCGCGGCCCCCGGCCCGAGGCTCAAATACTCGCGGCCTTCCATGGTCGGCAGCATGTTGATATTCCAGCCGCCCGCAGGATATTGGTTATACATGGCCACCGGGAAAGATGGACGCCACCAGCATTCCGATGGCACGTCGGACGGAAGCGGCTCAATTCCTTGAGGGTCATCGCAGGGATTCACCCGATAGATTTGAGTGATGGCATTGATTTGGTTATTTGCCTTCTCCGGTGCGGCGGTCTCTCCATAGGTTGCGCGATCCTCGCGGCCGATCTGGGTCTGGCATCCTGCGGCCCGTGCGAATTCCAAATCCCCGGTGGCATCCAC
>JBGSSC010000723.1:0-3045 GCA_041737265.1 Terrimicrobiaceae bacterium
GCCGCTGTCGAGATACGGATGCGCGTTGAGGGCTTCGTGGAAACGGGGGGCTCCATGGTTGATAAACAACCCGTTTGGAAATCGCTGCGAGTGGGAGGCATGTTCAATTGACCTTCGGGCCGCATCATCGCCCCATCCCATCCGGGCCAACTGCATCACATCTTGCGCCCAACCGCTGTTCATGTGCTTCCATGTCCGATGGTTCCAGGTGTTTTGAAAACGGCGCTGTTCTTCCGGGGCAGAGTGGAGCCCGACGAGTCCCCAGGGAAACACAACATAGAGTTCCGCGTTTTCCATATTGCAACGCTGCTGGTGTGGGGTCATCGCCTCTGCAGCAGGCAGAAAAATGCCCCCCGGGTCTGCTTTGGCATGGACGAAGAATTGGTCGGCGTGAATACCTTCGCGGAATGTACTTTCAATTGTCCAATAACCAACCGGCAAAGGCGCGAGCCGGGAGAGGAAATTCCGCCAACATTCAAGGTCACGCTCGTCCGAGCCGAGGCGCTCTCCAAGGCCGATCAGCACCGGCACCATCACATTCAAGCCGGCGATGTCCGGCATGGGATCCTTGCAATTCGGCCAGACCTCAAGCGCATTTGCGGGGGCCACATGAAAATGCCCGTCGTCCCCTTCGCGCGCCCAGCTCAGGTAGAATGTGATGATTTCCTTGAGCAACGGATAGAAGGTTTCTTCGACAAAGGCTTTGTCATTTGAAGCGCGCCCATACCAATGCATGAGGAGACAAACCTCCAGGTTGTTGGAAAAATTGTGATGGAGGCCTGGATCAAACTCGCCGGCCACGACATCCGTGTGAGGCACGTAGCCCCAAAACGACTGGGTCTCGCGATAAGAGACTCCAGCCGTCTTGAATAAGCTCGCCGTTTGCGCCCGCACATAGGGCAGCGCTTTGACAAGCATAGCGAAGTAATTCTTCACCCATTCCCAATGACCGGTGCCCAACAATGCCCAGTAAATTTCCCGCATGTTCTGGAACCAGTAGCCGTGGTCCCAATCGCGAGTATCCCGATCGAAGAGGAACAATCCGCCGTTGAAGCGCGGGGGAAATTTCCCTCCACACGCGCAGGCGATGGCATACAGATTCACATGCCAAAGGCGTTCTTCATATTCGGCATCCCCACTGACACTTTCCAGCGAAACCCAGCTTTTCTCCCAGAACCGCCTCCAATAAAGCGCATGTTCTTCGATTATGGTTCCTGCGTCCGCCATGGTTTCCTCGAGGAGCCCATGACATGCTGAACGAACCGCATCCTGTCCCCCCTCCCCCGGCGCCGCGCAAGCAGTCGCCACTATCACCTGCGAGACTCCCGGGGCGGTTTCAATCCCGCATGAAACCGCAAGTCCCCAAGCCCGTCCCAAGAGAGGATCTGCCATCCCGAGAGCTCCGGCATTAACTCCGACACGACGGTTCATCTCCACGAATGAACTCGTTCCATTCACATGCCAGGTTTCCGGGCCGTAACGGCCGGCGCTCACGGTTTTGTCACCCGGGTGCCAGTTATCGATCTGCACATCAATTTTGCATGTGGGGTTCCTCCGATCTTCGATGTCGATGATACAGACATCGCGCTGACGAAGACAAACAATGCGGAAGCTTACTCGGCCTGTGGGAGTTTCCGACTCGATCCGGATCTCTGCGCCCAGCAGATCGCACTCCTGACGGACGTGGCAGTTCCCTGTGAAAAGTTCCCCGCCACCGCGAATCCAGATCCCGGCGATGGAGCCCATCGAAGCTGTCTCCGACCAAATATCGGAGCGGCCGAAAAGCAGGTACAGGCTGTTGTCGGGAGTGTGGACTGTGCCACCCATATTCCCGTTACCAAAGAACAAGGCCTGCGAAGGATCGGGTGTTGGACAGGAATAGCGAATGGAATTACGGCGGACTGTGTGATGTTCGGTCGTCATAGGGCGGTGCTCGATAGGATTGTGGAATAGGTAGCGGGCGTCCGACGGATTCTCTCTGTCAGCCTTTGATGCCAGACTTTGTCCCGCCACATGTCTCGAAATTGCGGGCCGCAGAAATTCGAGGTTGCGATTGAGAGGCTGCGGTTTGAATTCATTGTTGGCTTCAAAACAGTTTGGACATATTGACTTTGTCGGTTTGGTCCCCGGAGGCGGCCACTGAAAGGATGGAGTCCTCCACCTCATGCAGGCTGGCGGCGGTTCCGTAGAGCGCGAGAATGTTTTCCAGCGGAGATCCGACCTGAATGGCATGCGTGGGGCCAAGAAATAACCCGCCATCCGGGAAGAGCCCGAGGCGGAGGCGCACCTCGCGGGTGACTTCCCCGGGAGAGCCGAAGGCGAGGGTGGTTTGCACGCACATGCTGCCACAGTAGCGCAGAACACGGTCCCGCGGTGTCAGGGTGGATTGCATGGATGGTTTTTTTTCTGTGGTTGGTTCGATCACAGTCTTCGAGCAGTGAAGCTGCAGTCCGTTCCGGCGGGCAGGGTGGCCTGAAGCGTCGCGCTCCAGCCATGGAGCGATGTTTCTTCACCGATCCGCCAAGCCTGCCAGGGGGTCGCAAAGGCGTGACGGGCAAGCACTGCGACTCCGTTATCCAATTCGAAATGGCTTCCGGCGTCCTCCAAGGGCAGAGGGCTGCCGTTTCGAGTCAGTTCGACTGAGACCACCAACAGTCCCTCCCCGCCCGGTACTTCCAAGTAAAACCGACGGTTCTCATACTTTGCGTTTTCGGGGATGGGAGGCAGTGCGCCTGGCGGTCTCGGAAAGGAACCCGGAGGTGCCGGTTCGCAGAGGGTTTCATCAACGGCAAGGGGAACCATGGCGCAGGTTCGGTTGGTGGGCAAAGGCCACGGCTGTAGGGGCAGCCGTGCGGCCAGCAATGAGAGCTGATCGGCAGGAGCGATTTCCAACAGGGCCACCGAAAAGGGCGCCAATTCGAAAATTTCCCTGCCGGTGTGAGACTCCCACCGTGCAGGATGCGGGTGCCAGCAGATAAGCTCTCCTTCCACAGCAGCAAAGCGGAGCAACTCGTCGCACCGAAGCTTTTGGTAGGCCCAGCGGGC
>JBGSSC010000746.1:0-7493 GCA_041737265.1 Terrimicrobiaceae bacterium
TCGGATCCGAGCACGGTGAGTTCCTGAACGTTGATATTAGTCCGGTTCAGCGCTGCGCATTGGGGTGGCAGTGCTCCCGGGATTGTTGGCTGGATCCCGTTGCGGCCCACGAGGCACGCGACCTCGACACAGGCATTTTGGGGGAGGTTGGGGATAAGAGTTCCGCCGCCGGAAGCAGGAGATCCGGGGGCGCCCCAGTTCGGAACGTTGCCGTAGATCACGCGGGGTTCTCCGGTCAGGATCGAATGGATGATCGGCGCTCCATATTCCTCCGAACATTTCAGAGGACTTTCTCCCGAGCAAAGTTTGGAGACCTCCTGCGCCTGGCGTCTCCAATCGTTTCCGGCCGAAAGCTCGTAGTAGTCCCAGCGCGTTTTAATATAGCTCTTGATTGTAGTGGCATCCTTGCGGAACCACGGCGTGTATTCGCTCGCATGGTGCGAAGATTCGGTTTGGAAGTATCCGAATGTTCGCATGATCTCGGTCCTTACACGCTCGTAATAGTAAACATTCTCGCCGTGATCGACCGCGATGCTGCTTCTCACGCGCGCCACGTCCCCATGCGCCTTGCCTTCGGAGGGGGAGGGAAATTTTTCCATCATGACCTTCCTGAGCCGTGGGTAGAGGTCGATTTTTCCGCGGCGGAATTCTGTGATCCATGCCTGATGGTTGATGCCAAAGCTTTTGAACGTGACGTTCCCGTAGGGCACCCCGATCTGGCTTGCCAGCATGCGCGTCGTCCCTTGAACGCTGTGGCAAAGCCCGACCGTGCGGATGCCCGTGTTGTTCATGGCCCAGCAGTTGATCGCCATCGGGTTCGCGTAGTTGAGTAGGAGCGCTCCAGGACACACGTCCTTCATGTCGCGCGCGATGGATTGGAAGACCGGGATGCTCCGCAGACCACGGAAGATTCCGCCGGGATTCAGTGTGTCGCCGACGCACTGGTCGATCCCGTGCCGCATCGGGATTTCCTTGTCGATTTTGTAGGCCTTCAGCCCGCCAACCTGGAATGCAACGATCACGAAGTCCGCTTTGTTCAAAGCGGCCCGTTGGTTTGTTGTGACTTCGATTTTCGCCGGCAACTTGTGCGCATTCACCAGCTCCTGCACGAGACGGCCGGTCCGCCGCACCCGCACCGCGTCAATATCCATCAGCCGCAACGTGGCTCCCTGCAGGTCGGGAAAGCTGAGAATGTCGATGCAGAGACGGACCGGGAAAACCAGACCGCCGGCCCCGATGATTGTGATGACGGGAGAGTTTTTCATGCAGGGGTTTGTTTATTCAAAATTTCCCGCGCTTGACCAGAGGAGAATTGTGCAGTAGCAGTTATGTGCGATGCTTCGTGAGGTGATCAGGCGGCGTGGATTTCTTCCCAGGCCCGAGGGCAACCCTCCGCTTTACTTTATCGGAGCCGGACTCGAAACCCGCCGGAATGAATCCTATAAATGGAATGGGAACGCGAGGGAAGGGGAGGGATTGCTGCTCTGTCAGTTCACGCTCTCCGGATGTGGAGCAATCCGCATCGGGTCCGGAAAGTCGATAGCACTTCCGTGCGGAAAACTTTTTGTCGCATGGATTCCCAGCGACCATGCCTATTTCTTCAGCCGCCGCCTCGCGAGGGAGTGGAGGTTTGTCTGGGCCATGCTTCAGGGAAGTGCGGCCCGCGGATACTGGGAAATGTTCGCTGCCGAGGCGGCGGTCATCCTTGAAATGGAGAGCACGTGCCCTGCAATACGGCTACTGCGTGCGTTGGTGGAGGGCGGCAACCACACCGCCGTCACTCTCACACACGCCCGGGATGCCTCCCGCCTCGTTCACGATCTTCTCCGGATCCGGTTTCCTGGGGTGCCGGCCAGCTCCAGTTCCGCAGGACTTCCCCGCGCTCCGGCCTCGCTTGACGCCGGGGTCTCGAAGGGTGGATGGGCGGACCATGCCGGTCTCTCGCGCTTCCAACTCTACCGGATGGTCCGGAAGCAGTGCGGCCAAAGCCCCTCCCAATGGCTCATCCGGCGCCGCCTGGAGCAGGCTTGCGAACTCCTGCGCTCGTCTTCCGCGCCGGTTGCCGAAGTCGCCCGCAGCAGTGGTTGGCAGGATCCCAATTTCTTTGCGCGCACTTTCCGGGCCCACACCGGCCACTCTCCCACCGAGTGGCGCCGCCAGTTCGGTGAGACGGAGACGTGCAGCGCCGCCGTGGCACTTTGACTCGTACCCTGCAGGGTGGCTCGCGCGAAGCGCGCTGGAAAAATGGCGGCAGCGCAGCGCCCACACACCAGCAACCGGAGGCAGGGGAGCGCCGGAGGAAGACTGCCACAGGCAGCGCGCAAGGGTGCAGACACCGGGAGGTGGCAAGTCAAAGTGGGGCGGCTCCGGGTGGAATGGGGGACTTTTTATCGCGACGTTTGGCCGGAGGCTATACATTCATGAAAATGACCACTACTCTTAACACATGGGGAAACACCAGGGCGTGAGGCTTCCCAAGGCGCTCCTGGCGGCTTTGCGTTTGGTGGCCGGGGCACAAGTCGAAGTCGGGTTGAGCCCGAAGCAAGATGCCATCATCGTAAAGCCCGTGAAACCGCAACCCGCGAGTTCGCGGAAGGCATCGAATCGAAGATCTGATTGCAGCCATGCCGGAGGGTTACAAGACCGCCGGGTTTGCCTGGAGGGGATCGAGCGGGCGCGAGGTCTGGTGATGGCTGTCTGGATCCCGGGACCGGGATATCTGGTTGCGCTGGATTTCGATCCGCAGTCGGGTCACGAACAGAAAGGACGCCGGCCTGTCATGCTGGATGGATTGTCGGCCAACAACCCCGGAGCGAAGGATGATGGACTTTCAGCGACGGATCCAAACGGATCCAGCCCGGCTCTGATTTGTCATCCACGAAGGCGACGCCGATCGGCATGTCGAGTTGCTCGTCCGCAAGCCGGGTGATCTCCTCGCGGGCCCTGTCGGTGGCGGCAATCCATTCCTCCTTCAGTGCGATGGGATCAAGCTTGCGAGCCTTAATCTTATCCAGTTCGACGGGATCGATCCGGGCGAAGCGGACTACCATCTTCAAAAGCGAAAGCGGATTGAACCCCGGGTCTTTTCCGCATGCAGCCCAGATGATGGCTTCCAGCGGATAGTGCCGCGTCAGCTCGACGATATCCACGTAGTCGCGGGTCTCCATCCGTGCGGAGAGGGCGAGCGCCTTGTTCGTGGCCATATCGAAAAGGTGCAACCTCCAACCCAGAACTTCATCGGGCACGATGGGGAAGAAGCGGAAAGCCGAGTCATGCGCCCAGTCGATTTCAACCCGCTGTCCGGAACGCGTCACGCGTGCTTTGCGGAACGATGAGGGCTTATGCCACTCCTCATCTCTCTCTCTCTTTTCCACGGAGAAGCCTGCCTTTTCGAGGTCGGCTGCATCGCGCTCGCTCGCGATAACAAGATCATCGACCGCCTCGTGAAAAAAGTCGAAGTCGTGCGAGAATCGCGCGGAGCCATCCGGGGCGTTGAGCACGAGGCCTCCCGCCACATGGCTGGACTCGGACCGGTTCGCGACGAGCACGGCGAGCACGTCCTTCTGGAACGGGGTTAAAGGCATTTCCGGAGTTCTTTGGCAGCATTCCAGGCCCGCTTGTCGCCGTATTCGCGCAGGTGTTCGATGACTGCCTCCACGTCGTCCGTGTAGCGGATCTTGGCGTCAGTCCTCCAAAACCAGAAACATTCCGAGAACTGTCGGACGAGTTCAGCCGCGCGCACTGCAAGTTCCGGAGATGCCGGAATGCGGGCCGGGTAAACCGCTGCTGGCTCCTCGACTTTCATGGCGAAAGAGTAACTTCGATGCACTGAAATGGCAAGAAGTGGCGGCTGCGCGGCGAGCACGCCCGAGCAACCGCAGGCGCGGGAGAGCCGGAGGAAGACTGCCACAGGCAGCCTGCAAGGGCGCAGACACCGGGAGGTGGCAAGCCAAAGTGGGGCGGCTACAGGGGAGATGGAGCACACTGCGCGCTACAGAATTTTTTTAGGATAAAGCAAAAAGGCGTATTAAAAGTGGCACAGGGTGTTGGTGGTTGCCAGGCGACGCGAAAGGATCTGGAGATTTCGTTGAAGTTTGGCCTCAGGGAAACACACCGAATTCGGAAACTGCCGGGGGAAAACTCAAGACCTTTCTCAATCCGCGTGTGACCCGGGAAAGGAAACCCAGAGAATCAGTTTCGGATCCCAACCTGCTTCACATAAAAGACACCAGCTTCACGGCCGGAGCATGGGTGAGAATTGATGAAGTCAACGATGGAAAGTAGCAGCGGATACCTGTCGGACAGGAGGAGGGCATTTTCTCTCTTTCCACGATGGTAGAATATAATATCGGGAATTTCAGTGACCGGCTCGTGGGCGCGTTTGATGACGCTTTCGTGACAACCGGTGCCCACACTTTCAAGAAATAGCCCTCTGAATTGTCTATGGGGTGGTTTGACAGAATCAACGGGAGTGCGATATCCCCGGAGGCGTGAAAATCAAAGCAGGTATTTCCGCCGGCCAGGTGCTCCAGCGAGTGGGAAGGAGGGCGGAGGCCCGCGTCTCGATTTGCGGTGAATCCTGTCACGATGGTGAAGTGAGCGTTACGGTGCATTCGTCGGCCGGACCTGTTGCCGGATGGAACAAGCGGAAGTCCGGATATTCGCGCGGCGGACAATTCCGGTTCGTATTGGAGGGAATCCCTGTCGGCGGTCCCTATCGCTTCGTAATCGAATGTGGTGGTGAAAGGAAAACTATCGAACCGGTTTTTGTTGGGGACGTATGGATTCTCGCCGGCCAGAGCAACATGCAGGGAGTCGGCAATCTCGACGGGGCGGCAAAGCCGCATCCGCTTATCCGGGCTTTAACCCTGCGCCGCGAGTGGCGCTTGGCGAAGGATCCTCTTCATGTCACGCAGGAGTCTCCCGATGCCTGCCACAACGGAGGAATGCAATGCTCCAGAGAAATTGCGGAGTTGCTGCGGCGTGGAACGAAGGGAACCGGTGTGGGCATCTTTTTTGCCCGCGAGATGATCAACCGCGAAGGCGTGCCGCAGGGCCTCCTCTGCACGGCTCAAGGCAGCACCAAAATGATTCAGTGGGATCCTGCCTACAAGCTCACCGATGGCATTTCGCTCTATGCCTCGATGCTTGCCTCGGTCGCAGCAACCGCCCAACCGGTCGCCGGGGTTCTTTGGTATCAGGGCGAAAGCGATGCCAATGCAGAGGATGCCCCGCTCTATTCCCGGCGCATGGAGAGGCTTGTCCGCGTTCTGCGACGCGATTTGCGCCAACCCGGGCTTCCCTGGGTCGTCGTACAACTTGCACGCAAATACGGCGATCTTAAAATCGGGGCCGATTGCTGGAACTCGATTCAGGATCAGCAGCGACTGCTTCCGACGCGGATCAGGTCTCTGGAAACCGTCGCCGCAGTGGACCTGCCGATGGATGACCACATCCACATCGGAGCGGCAGGCTTTCCATCTTTGGGACTTCGCATGGCTGCTGCCATGCACTCCATGCAAGGACGGGGGGGGACAACACGTATGCCTCCACCCCGGTTGCACAAAATCCGCCATCCGAAGAACCAGGCTCCCGGTCTGCAAACAGTGGAGATTGAATTTCGAAACATCAGGGGATCCTTGATTGCATCCGGCGAGCCGTCAGGGTTTGCGGTGGTGGATGAAAGCGGGTTGGAACGCCCGTTCATTTTCCGGACGACCCTTCATGGAAACACCGTCCGCCTCCACTTGTCTGGAGGCATGGAGATTGAAACCTTGCGGGCCGGTTATGGAGTCGGCTTTCATCCGGTCTGCAACATTACCGACGAACGGAAGTTTTCGATTCCAGCCTTCCAGCCCGTGCGCTTGGGACACTCGATGACATGGCTGCCATTTGTTACTCAGTGGGCTCTGACCCGGGTGATGCCCGCAGTGAAGCCGCTCCGCTCATTGACTTTGGATGATTTGCAAATGGCCCGGTATGAGTTAAAGAGCAGGCCTCCGGGGCCTGATGGATTTGTGAACGAAAACCTGCGCTGGCAGGGGTGTTCGGGAATTACATTCTTCAGCACCGCTATTTGTCTTCCCGAATCGATGCGGCTTGAATTTCTTATGGGCTACGATGGACCCTTTGCCCTCTGGGTGGGGGCAAACCGGTTCTACCTTGACGAAAAGGGTGTGACTCCCGCGCGACCCGATTCGTTTCGCAAGGCAACCACTCTCGCTGCCGGACGGCACGACCTCCGGATCGCCATGGATGTCAACAACGGGGCCGCATGGGGGTTCTTCCTCCGCTTCCGGCGCTTGGACATCACAAGGAAGCAGATCGCTTCCCGGGACTACGCACGTCCCGATTATCTGCTGCCGTGCTGATCAATGCTCCGCTCACGCTCCGGTTGGCACAAGGCGCTTGATAGCCGCCCCACTTTGACTTGCCACCTCGCGGCGTCTGCGCCGCCTTAAACCAAATATACAGCGGGATAGGTAAAAAGAATCGGGCACTCCGGCGATGTGCCCCTACCAATTTTTTGGTAGGGATGGCTCGCCGAGCCGTCCGTCGATTCAACCTGTTTCGGTGTAAAATGGTATTAATTCCCCAGCAGGCGATTCTCCTCCGCCCGGGTCGTGTTTCCACAGATGATATTCGAGGGAAAAAATTTGCCGGGCAGGGGGCTTCCCTTCAGGTTAATGCGCTCGAAGAGCATTTCCATCAAACACCGGCTCAGCGGAAGGGCTGGTTCGTATATCAAAGTCTCATGACCCTCCGGACCATGTCCTTCGGGAGTCTGCAGCGCCTCCGTCGTGACGATGCTGACATCTTCCGGAATTCTCAGACCCTGATCCTTAATGGCGCGGATCACTGCCGAACATCCGCCCCCATTGGGAATGAGGATGGCGTCCGGCACATCCTCTCCCTTCTCATAAATGCCCTTTATGATTTCGCCCGTTTTGCGCACCGTGGAGGCCGCACGCTGCATTCGCAATGAGACCGAACTGCCAAGAGCCTCACCAATGCCGCTCGCAAGCCCCATCAACCTCAAATGGGTGGCCATCGCAAACTCGTACTGAATTCCGTTTGAGAGAATCATGATATGCCTCCGTCCGGTCTTGGTCCAAACCCGGCCGAGCGTCTCCGCCGAGCTGAAATAGTCGGACGAGACAAAGTTGGATGTCGTGGTGGCAAGGGGCAGTTCCAAATGCACGACCGGCTTTTTCGCGCTTTCATAAGCCTCGGTGATTTGGTCCCGATCTTTCGGCATCAAGGCATAGGGCATGATGATGAGTCCATCGGCATTCGGGATCTCCTCCAGCAGGGCCGGAACACTGTCATCCGTTCCAAACTTCTCAGGCGCAATTCCCACGAATGTTGTTGGAAACGAGGTGAGTGCTGTTTGCATCAGGCCCGAAATCACCGTGTTCAGCCAGGAATTGCTCGACTTTCCGTCGGGTGACAAGACAGCAGCAACAACGATCCTGCGTGGACCGCCGGTAACC